>JAGNHB010000004.1:117275-153067 GCA_018001935.1 Acidobacteriota bacterium | reverse complement strand
TCCCGGTGAACCGAGCTCCCTTCTCGCTCCTGCGAAATCCTCTCTCTTTGCACTGTCGATTGAAAACCAGTCGCTGGCCTCACCCCAAACCGCTGATTTTGGCCTCATCCCAGACCGGCGCGAACACGTGGCGGTCGAGAAACGTCTCCACCCGGCCCAGGAAGGCCTTTCCCTCCTCGCTCCCGGCCAGCGTCCGCTCCAGGTCGGGGAGGTCCGTCTCGAGGAAGACCCGCCGGACGCCCGCCGTCATCTGCGACAGCTCAAACAGCTCCAGTGCCCCCTCGGTGGTCTTGTTCCCCGGGATGCCGACCAGCAGGTCCCCGACCTCGACGTCTTTCATCCGCCGGGTCAGCCGGCGGACGAGGCCCAGCCCCACCATGAACTTGAGGGAGACGGCGAGCACCGGAAAGATCCGCCGGACCGTGAGTTCGCTAAAGCGCCGGATCTGAGCGATCAGCTCGTCAATGGGCTTGTCGCCGAGCCGGAGCGCCTCGTAACCCTCCGCCAGTTTCCAGTAATCGTCGCAGCGCGCCTGGATCCGGCGGGGGCCTGCCAGCCAGGGGAATCGGACGATAGTCAGCAGCGCCCGGACGAAGGGCCTGACCAGGGCTGTCCAGCGGACGGGCGGACGCACCGGTTCGAATTCCCCGGACACGCGGAGCCGGTCGAAGATTTCACCGGTGGCGGGGTCGAGCATCCGCAGCATCGCCGGCGTCAACCGGCCGAGGAAGGGGTGGCCGAAGAGAAGGTTCATGTTCCAGTAGGCCCGCCCGTCCACCAGGTCGATGACGAAGCTGTGCCGGTACAGGGGGGAACGCTCGTCGATGCCCCACAGCGCCTCGGTGATGGGGGGCACCAGCACGTCGTTGAAGAACGACCAGGCCAGCGGCTTGAGGGGGTAGGGCATGTTCTCGCGGGTGTTCCAGTTGCACCAGAAGACGACCCGTCCCGGGGCGATCTCGCCGTTGACGGGGTTTCCCCAGATCACCGGGAAGGGCAGGGACCGTTTGCGGGCGGCGGTGACGGGGCGGGCCTGCAGCACCCGGAACCGCCCCCGGCGGAGGGCCCATTCGATGTCCTGCGGCGCGCCGAAATGCCGTTCGATGGCCAGGCTCAGGCGGGCCAGTTTCTTCAGCCGCCGGGGGCCGAGGCACGGCCGGCCGGTTCGCCCTGCGGAATCGAGGGCACGGCGGACCCGTTTCATCTTCCCGCCCGGTCGGGCGAGGACGAACTCCTCCGGCGTGACCCGCCCGGAGACCAGGGCCTCGCCCAGCCCGCGATGGGCGTTGACGAGCATCTCGGACGCGTCCCCGCTGACTGGGTTGATCGTGAACGCGACCCCGGACACCTCCGCCGGGACCATCTCCTGGACGACGACGGCCATGCCGGTGAGCGCCGGGTCGAGACCGGCCTGCCGCCGGTAGGCGACCGCCCGGTCCGACCACCCCGAGGCCCAGCATCGCCGGACCGCGGCGAGGAGGCCGTCGGGCGTGTCCACGTTCAGCACCGTGTCGTACTGGCCGGCAAAAGAGGCCCCGGGCAGGTCCTCCGCTTCCGCCGAGGACCGCACCGCCACCGGGACGGCCCGGGACCGGCCGCCGGCCATCTCCCGGTACGCGGCCAGGATCCGTTCCTTCACCGGCGCTGGCATTTCGCTCCCGGTGATGCACCGGACGGCTGCTTCGGGGCCCGGCGGTTCCGAAGCGGCAACCCCCGCCCGGAGGTGTTCCCGACAGGCGTCCGTGGTGATGCAGAAGCCGCCGGGCACGTCGAAGCCGGCGGCGATCAGCCGGGCCAGGCCGGCGGCCTTGCCGCCTGTGCGGGGCCCGTCCTCGGGCCGGATTTCGTTCAGCGGAATGACGTACACGTCGCCTTCCCTGCCCCGGACGCGTCTTCCAGGGCGGCGGCGAACGCCGCCATGACGGGGGCCGGGGCGACGGTCACGCGAATCCAGCCGGGGTAGCGGAAGCTGGTCATGGTGCGGACCATGAAGCCCCGGGGCATCATCCGGCGATAGAAGAGCGTGTCGCTGAGGGGGACCTTCACCATGATGAAATTCCCCTCCCCGTTGACGTACGGCAGGCCCAGGCGCTCCAGGGCCGGCAGCAGGGCCGCCTTCCCCTCCCGCACCATGGCCCGGGTCGCCCGGACGTGCTCCTCCCCGTGCCGGACCGCCTCGGCGGCGGCGGCCTGGGCCAGGGTGTTGACCGAGTAGACGACGTAGGGCCGCCGGATGAAGCTCATCAACGCCGGCTCGGCGGCCAGGTACCCGACCCGCAGGCCGGCAAGGCCGAACATTTTCGAGAAGGTCCGGAAGATCACCAGGTTGGGGTACGTCTCCATCAGCTTCATCCCGTCCGGGAAGTCCGGGTCGTCCACGAACTCGCAGTAGGCCTCGTCCACCACCACGACGCAGTGCCGGGCCCGGTCCAGGAAGCGGGCCAGGCGGTCCCGGTTCCACCCCGTCCCGGTGGGGTTGTTGGGGTTGCAGATGAAGATGATCTTGGTGCGCCCGTCCACCCGGGCCAGCATCGCCTCGTCGTCGAAGGCGTTGTCGCGCAGCGGGACCAGCCTCGCCTCGAAACCCGAGAACTCGGCCACCCACTCGTAGACGGCGAAGGTCCGGTCGGCGGTGACGATGTTGTCGCCCGCCTCGCAGAAGGCCTTGATGACCGTGGCGATCACCTCGCAGGACCCGTTGCCCACGAGGAACTGGTCCGGGTCCTTGCCGAAGCGTTCGGCCAGGGCCTGGCGGAGGTAAAAGGAATCGCCGCTGGGGTAGATGGCGATCTTCCGGCCGTCCTGGTGGTCCCGGAGGACCCGCAGGGCCGCCGGCGGCGGCCCCAGGAAATTCTCGTTGTTGTTGAGCCGGTACAGACGGTCGAAGCCGTACATCCGGCGGAGCTCGTCGTCCGGCTTGCTGGGGATGTACGCCTGGAAGCGGCGGATGTACGCGGGAACGAACCGCTCGTAGTCGAGGGCGGCGTTCATGACGGCTCCGGTGGCCGGTGGAAAACCAGCCTGTCGGCCCGGCCGGCGTTGGGCACGATCAGGGCGGGGGTGAACCCGGCCTCCAGCAGGGCGGGGGTGAACCCGATCTCGTGGCTGTTGCCGAGGTCCATCTCGAACAGGACGCCGCCGGAGGGAACGTCCGGGCGACGGAAGGTCTGGAACAGGTTCAGGAGACGGCCCAGGTTGAGCCGGATATCGCGACCCGCCACCAGGCCGCGGCACACCGCCAGGTGGGACGCCAGGAACAGGTCGCTGGTCACCCGGGAGTGCTCGGCCTGTGCCTCCCCCTGGTCCTTCAGCTCCACGATCTCGCGCGGGAGCAGGAGGCGGTCGTATTCGGCCCGCAGGAAGTCCCGGACCCGCGGGTGGCAGTACACCAGCGAACCGGCGTCTTCCTCCAGGTGCCGGTAGAAGACCGGCAGCACCGCGTTCCCGCGGTGGTAGTCCGTACAGCCGCCCCGGCCCAGGACCTCGAATTGGCGGGTGATCAGGTCCTCCTGGGTGAAGCGGCAGAGCAGGCCCACCGCCCGGGTCCGGCCGACGTTCCGGAGACAGTGGTCGAGGAGGGCCCCGGCGATTTCGGACGAGCGGTTCGGATCGAAGACGTAGGGGCCGAACACCTCCACCAGCTTGTCCCCGACCCCGCGCCACAGCACCCCGCCGACCGGGAACCCCCCCCGGCAGACGGCCAGGCCGGCGCTCAACTCGTCCGTCGAGCGCATGTCCACCACCTTGCCGGGGAATTCCAGGAAGGAGGGGAGCGTCAATCCTTTCAGGCGCCGGTTGACCCGGGCGGTGAAGTGGAGGAGTTCGCCGTCGGAGGGTGAAACCAGGTCGAAGGGAGCGCCCCGGAGCGTCTCGAGGCTCGGGTCCTCCTCGTCCGGGTCGAAGGGCGGATACGCTTTCTCCCGGTAACATTCGACGAGGACCGTGCGGTTGTCCCGGATGGCCAGCTTCAGGCGGTCCAAGCCGGACAAACCGATGATGATGCCCAGTTTTTCCATGGACTGCTCGTCGGCCGGCTCGTATTCCGGGATCGCCGGCCACAACCGGCTCATGTCGATCCGTTCCGTCTGAAACGACATCCGCAGGCGGATGAAATGGATGCCGTTGAACGCTTCCAGCTCGATCG
The DNA here is from genome assembly GCA_018001935.1 of Acidobacteriota bacterium. Taxonomy (NCBI): domain Bacteria; kingdom Pseudomonadati; phylum Acidobacteriota; species Acidobacteriota bacterium. Next base: position 148,923 of record JAGNHB010000004.1, on the reverse strand, counting down.
GCCGGTCACCCCCGAAACGCCGGCAGAAGTGGGCGAAGATCTCCTCCACCGCCAGCACCAGCTTGTCGGATTCCCGCTCGCCCAGGCCGAACGCCGCCGCCGATGTCTCGGTGAAGGACCGGGCCAGCGGGCCGAACTCGGCGCGGATCGGGAACGTCACCGTGGTCTTCAGCTGAATCGGTTTGTCCAATCGTTCACCTCCGTGGGGGGGGCAGTTCCAGCAGTTTGATCAGCAGGTTGCCGGCGGCCCGGCGCCGGTAGGCCGCGCCGGCCCGAACGTCGCCGATGGGCCGGACGCCGGCCGAGACGCGCTCCGCCAGCTTGCGCAGGGCCGTTTCCTCCAGCGGGCGGCCCCGGATCGCCGCCTCGACGTCGGGGAAGGTCAGCACCGTCGGGCCCACGCTGCCCCAGGCCAGGCGGACGTCGGCCACCGTCCCGTCCGGCTCCGTCCGCAGCCAGGCCGCCAGGCTCGCCACGGCGATGGCCTGGGCCTTGCGCAGGCCGATCTTGAAGTAGGCGGACCGCCCGCCCGGCGGCGGGCACTTCACCCGGACGGCGGCCAGGACCTCGCCCGGGGCCAGGTCGACCGACCGCGGACCGGTGATGAACCGGTCCAGGGGCAGCACCCGGGCCCCGCCGCGGGAGCGCAGTTCCACCCGGGCGCCGAGGGCGTAGAGCGGCGGCAGGGTGTCGCCGGCGGGGGAGGCCGTGCAGAGGTTGCCGCCCAGGGTGGCCATGTGGGTCACGGGCGGGCCGCCCAGCACGCCGATGGCCCGGACCAGCAGGTCGAGGCGGGCTTGCACCCGGGGGTCCGCGGCGACCCGGTGCAGGGGGAGGGCCGCCCCGATGACGAGCTCGTCCGCTTCCTGCCGGACCGTGGCCAGTTCCGGGACCCGCTCCAGCCCCACCAGCCGGCCGGGCGCCGCCTTTCCCTCGCGGAGGGCCACCAGCAGGTCGGTGCCGCCGGCCATCAGGCTCGGAGCCGTGGCCCCGTCGCAGAGTTCGAACACTTCGTCCAGGGAGGTCGGCAGCAGCACCTGCCGGGTCCCGCCGCCCCCGTTGTCGGGACGCCGCCGTTCGGCGGCCGGCGGACGGAGGTCCAGGACCGTTCCCATGGCCGGCACGGCGCCGGGCCCTCCGGGCGCGGACCCGGTTTCCGGGCCGGGGAGCGGGGGCATCGCCGTCTTCCGGTGCGCTTCACCCGGCCCCGGGCGGGGCGCCGGGTCCGCGAGGGCGGCGGCCGCCTCTTCGACGGCGTCGACGATTTTCTGGTAACCCGTGCAGCGGCAGAGGTTGCCGCCCAGGGCCCGGCGGATGGCGGCCCGGTCCGGGCGGGGCTGGCGCGCGAGCAGGTCGGCCGTGGCCACCACCATGCCGGGGGTGCAGAAGCCGCACTGCACCGCCCCGGCCCGGACGAAGGCGTCGACGATGGCCCGGCCGTCCTCGAGGCGGCTCAGGCCCTCGATGGTGGTCACCCGCCTCCCGTCCAGCTGGGCGGCGAGCATCAGGCAGGAGAGGCGGCTCTCCCCGTCCACCAGGACCGAACAGGACCCGCACTCGCCGCTGCCGCAGGATTCCTTGGTCCCCGTCAGGCCGAGGTCCTCCCGCAGCAGGTCCACCACCCGCCGGTCGGGGGGGGCGTCCAGCTCGAGGTCGCGGTCGTTGAGCCGGAAGCGGATCTTCACGGGGCCCCCGTTGCCGCCCGGTTTTCCGGCAGCGCGGCCAGGACCCGTTCCGCGGTGAACGGCCCCTCCCGGAGCCGGGTCCCGACGGCGTCGGCCAGCGCGTTGGACACGGCGGCGAAGACGGGGTCGATGACGACCTCGCCGACCCCTTTCATCCCGAAGGGCCCCTCCGGTTGGCGGCCCGGCACGACGACCGACGCCACGTCGGGCACGTCCTCGGCCGTGGGCAGGATGTAGGTGGTCAGGTTGGGCGTGCGGATCTGGCCGCCCTCGCACCGGAAGTCCTCGTAGAGCGCGTAGCCCAGCCCCTGGGCCACGCCCCCCTGCACCTGCTGCTCGAACAGCTGGGGGTTGAGCACCCCGCCGGCCTCGGTGCAGGCCAGGTAGTGGTCGACCCGGGTCTCGCCGGTCAGCCGGTCCACCTCGACCGCGGCCAGGTGCGCGGCGAAGGAGAAGAGGGTGTGGGGCAGGCCCCACTGGCGCAGGGCCGGGTCGTCCCCGACGCGCTCCGGGGAGACCGGCGCGGTGTAAGTCCCGGTGCCCAGCCTCTGGTCCGGCGGCAGGCCGGCGGCCAGCCGGTCCAGGGCCAGCTCGCCCCCGGAGCGGTGGCGGACCCGCCCCGGCCGCAGTTCCAGTTCGTCCAAGGCGACGACCTGTCCCGCCTCGTCGCTCAGGAGGGCGGCCGCCCGGGACAGGAGGCGGGTTTTCAACTCCTCCGCGGCCTTGATCAGGGCGTTGCCGTACGTGAAGGTGGTCCGGCTGGCGGAGGACGACCCGCTGGGGAGCGTCCGCCGGGTGTCGGGGAGGACGAGGGTCAGCCGCTCGGCCGGCTGGCCGAGGACCTCCGCGGCGATCTGCAGAAAGGTCGGGGCGTTGCCCTGGCCCATGTCGGACACCCCGGCCTGCACGGCGAAGCGGCCGTCCGGCAGCAGCTCGATCCGGGCGCCGGCCCGGTCGGGAACCTCCGGGCCGTAGCCCATGCCGTGCAGCGCGGCGGCCACCCCGACGCCCCGGGCCCTGCCCGGCGGGGCCGCGGCGACCCATTCCCGGCGGCCGGCCCACCGCGGGTGGTCTCGCAGCGCCTCCAGGCAGGCGACGTTTCCGTCGGCGCCGGCCAAGAGGGCGCCCACGGCCGTGCGCTCCCCGGACCGCAGGGCGTTGCGCAGGCGGAAGGACACGGGGTCCTGCCCGGTCCGGGCCGCCAGCTCGTCCACCAGCGACTCGACGGCGGCGGTGACCTGGGGCACGCCGAAACCGCGGAAGGCCCCGGCCGGCGGGTTGTTGGTGTAAACGCTCAGGCCCTCCACCTCCGCGTGGGGGATGCGGTAGACCCCCCCCGCGTGCTCCATCGCCAGCTCCAGGACGGCGCCGCCCAGGCAGGCGTAGGCGCCGGTGTCCAGGACCAGGCGCATGCGCAGGGCGTGCAGGGTGCCGTCCCGCCGGCAGCCGAGGGCGGCGCGGATCCGGGCGGGGTGCCGCTTGGTGGACGAGCGGAAGCTCTCCTCGCGGCTGTTGACCAGCTTGACCGGCCGGCCGCCGGCGTGAAGGGCGCCCAGCCCCAGCAGGCCCTGGACGGTGATGCCGTCCTTGCCGCCGAAGCCCCCGCCGAGGTACGGCGCCACCACCCGGGTCCTCTCCCGCGGCACGCCCAAGGCATTGGCCACTTCCAGCAGGTCCCGGTGCGGGGTCTGGGTGGACGCCACGATCACCAGGTCGCCCCCCTCCTCCACCCAGGCCACGCCGCACTCGGTTTCCAGGTAGGCGTGCTCCTGGCAGGGGAGGTAAAATTCTCCCTCGGCCACGACCTCGCACGCCGCCAGGGCGCCCGCGCCGTCACCCGTGCGCAGGCATCCGCCCAGAAGCACGTTGCCGGTCTTGTGGCGCTCGTGCAGGAGGGGCGCCCCGGGCCGCAGGGCGTCTTCCGGGTCCGTCACCGCCGACAGGGCCTCGTACTCCACCCGGACGAGGGACGCGGCCTCGGGGAGGAGGGCCTGGTCCTCGGCCAGGACCAGGGCGACCGGGTCGCCGCGGTGGCGGACCCGGTCGTCGCACAGGACCGGCTGGTCGAACTCGGGGACGCCGACCCGGTTGGTCCCCCGGACGTCCCGGTGGGTCAGGACGGCCACGACGCCCGGCAGGGCCAGGGCCGGCGACGGGTCGATGGACCGGATGCGGGCGTGGGCGTGATCGGCCCGCCTCACCCCCAGCCACAGCAGGCCTTCCGGGTAGAGGTCGGCGGCGTAGCGTTCCGCCCCGCACGCCTTGGACAGGGCGTCCGCGCGCGGCCAGTTCCGGCCGATGGCGCCTTCCGGGCGTCCCGGCGTTTCCGCGTGGTCCGGTCGTGCGTTTCCCCTCATGCTTTCCTCACGCTCTCCGTTCCCTGCGCGGTTTATAACGCAGAGCAGTCGCCGGCCGCAACCCAAATCCCAACCACGGATGCACACGGATGCAATAGACCGCCCTTTTTCCCGGCGCACCAAGGGCTCTTCCTCAATTCTTTGGGTCCCTTGAATCCGAACCCGGATAAACCGGAAAAGGAACCACGAAATACACGAACAAAGAAGTCCGGAGCCGGAAGTCCGGAGACCGGAGATGGCGGTTGGCCTTTTCACGGTAATCGGAAGCGCCTCTTCTCCGTGCCTTCGTGCCTTGGTGAGAGAAATTTCGGACGGAGCTCTCACGGAGGCGCAGAGGCACGGAGGGGACGCGATCAGAAAGCGTGTCCTTGAGCGAGGACCCTCCCTCGTCCCTCATCCGGCCACCGGCTCGAAAGTTCGGCTCCTGATTTCTTGCGCATTTTGCCAAAGATCTTACTTTGAAGGGACTACGCTTTTCCCAGGACCTCACCCGGCAAAAGTGGCCGCGGAAGGCAACCGGAATCGACAACATGTTGGTAAAAACGCAGCCGCTGAAGCGCCTGGATCGGTCCAGGCATCTCCCGGAACTTCTCCGCGCCCCAGCCTCTGCGAGAGCTTCATGAGCACGGAACGCCCACCTCGGCAACAGGTGGGTGTCCGGGCCCTGAATCACGGGCGGGTGTCCTGAACCTGAATCGTGCCCACCACCCTTTTACCCCGTGCGGATCGTGGCCTTTCGTGTCTTCACCGCGCCTGGGTCGTGTACGTCGCGTCCCCACCCTGTCAGGATCATGCCCTCTGCGTCTTCGCCCCACCGGGATCGTCCCCGCCGTGTCTTCACCCCGTCAGGGGTGAAATGTTTGTAGAAAAGGCAGTTATAAAGATTCTCCTCCCCCGCGCGCCGCCGGCCGGGATGGTGCTCCGGAGCACGGTTTACCCCCGGCGGCGCGCGGGGGAAATGAATAATAACCTCATTTACTACAAACATTTCACCCCTGACGGGGTGAGGGCGCGGAGGCGATGGACTCCCGGTGGAGGGAAAACCCGCCCGGCGGCCCCGTCTCCTCGAACGTCCCTCCAGCCCGCTAAGAAGCCGTATGCACGGAGAATCCCGGAAGGAAAGAAGGGCAAAGAAGGGGACACTCACTTTCCCGGAATGGGGGCAATCCTTTTTTGTTAAATGGTTTCCGTTTTGCCATCCCGGCGCTTCGATTTGAGCTTGGTCTCTGCGTCTTTGCGTCTCTGCGCGATAGAGATCGGTTGATCAGGATGGTGCGATAATGCGGATAAGAAATATCGCGCAGAGACGCAGAGCTGCGGAGAAAACCAGAAGGAGCGTCCGGTAGTCCCTGGTCAAGAGAAGGCTTTTAGCGGTTTAGGCAGAAGGGTTTTGGGCCTGAACCGATGAATCGTGGTCGTGGGGAACATCAGATTTCTGGGGCATTTTACCAAAGATCCTGGGCTTTCTCCGGGACTTTGCCCGGAAAAGTGGCCTAGCCAGGCAACCGGAAACGGCAACATGTTGGTAGCGCCGGGCGGCATGAATGCCGTCCTTTCAACCAGAACGCTTCAATTATAACCCATTTTGTTGCAATGTATTGCAAACGCTTTCTGGAGAGAGCGCAGCCGCTGAAGCGCCGTTATGCCCGTTGGTCCCCGTCGCGTACCCCGCGGGCGATGCGCTCCCGCAGGCCGCCGGCGACGAGCAGCAGCAGCAGGACCAGCCCCAGCAGGGCCATCGCCGCGGACGTGGCGAACACGGTGAAGAAGGAGCACCCTCTCGCCAGGAGCAGGCCCCCGACCGACGGGCTGATGAAATACCCGGCGTCCATCACCAGCTGCATCAGGTTGGCGTTGGCCCCCCGCAGCGGGGGCGGCGACACGGCGAACATCAGCGCGTTGAGCAGCGGCTGGGCGATCCCCAGGGCGGCCCCGTAGAGCAGGGCCAGGGCGCCGATGTAGATCAGGCCGCCGGGGTAGGCGAACAGGAGGAAGCACCCCGCCAGGGGCGGCAGGCTCAGGCCCAGCACCGTGGGCTTGTCGAAGCGGTCCAGCGCCCGGGCGAAAGTCACCCGGGTGGCGATGACGGCCCCCGTCGAGAGGGTGAAGAAGATCCCCGCGTCCCCGTACCCGGCCCGCAGGAAAAAGTCCTTCATGAAGTAAAAGACCGTGGTGGTGCAGAAGGTCAGGGCCAGGTTGATCCCGAGGATCAGGAGGTAGTGGGCCTGGCCCAGGTTCCGCAGGAGCTGGCGCAGGGCCGGCGGCGGCGGCGGGGCGCCGGTGGCGGCGTACCGCCGGGCGATACGCCGGCGGGAGGCGGCCGCCAGGAAGAAACAGGGGACGGCCAGCACCGAAACGGCGGCGTAGACGTGGGCCTCGTTGGGGATCCAGCGGGCCAGGGCGTCGGTCAGGAGCGGCATCACCGCGTAGGGGACCAGCAGGGCGACGCTGACGACGGCGAAACCCTGCCCGCTGCGGGCCGGGGGGATCAGGCCCACGACGATGAAGGTGGCGGAGGAGACCATCAGCACGAAAGCCGCGCCGTGGAACAGGCGCAGGACGACGAGGGCGGGGAGGGTCGTGGCGAAACTGTACCCCCACAGCGCGGCGATGATCATGGCGAAGGAGACCAGCATCGTCCGGAAGGCGTTGTTCGCGTTGAGCAGCGGGATCGCTGGCAGGCGGACGAGGAAGGCGGCCAGGGGCTCGAGGCTCACCAGCAGGCCCCGCCACTCGGCCGGGATGCCGATCCGGCCGAGGTAGACGTAGAAGCCGAAGAAGATGGCCAGGTTGCAGAAGCCGAAGAAGATGGCCAGGGTGAGGGTGACGAACTCGAAGGTGAAGAGGGAGTCCTTCGCCGGCGGGGGCGAAACCGCCGCGGCCGCTTCGGCGAGGGCGGGCCCGGGGGTCACGGGGAACGCCGGTTGCGCGTCATCCCGCCTCCCGCCGGGCCCGGTCGAAATCCCGGCGGATGAAGTCCAGCAGGCGCCTGGCCTTGTCGGTGTACAGCTGGATGGCGGCGAAATCGGGCTCGGACAGGACTTTCTGCATCAGCAGGCCGTCGCTGTCGAACCACCGCGGGACGTAGCCGCCGACAAAGTACCCGCGGGCTCTCAGAATGTCCACGGCCGGGCCGATCCCTGGCCGGCCGGCGTTGAGGAAGAACTGGTAGACCAGGGTCCCCCGGCCCGCCCCCTCCTGTTCCAGCCCCGCCACGGCCGCCGCGAAGTCCGCGCCGGCGGCGACGACGTTGAACCGCCCCACCGCGGCGTCGTCGAAGAACCGGACGGTCAGTTCGGAGGCGGCCTCGCCCGGGGCCCCGGCGTCGGCGGAGCGCCACTCCCGCTCGAGGCCCAGGTCCGCGGCGATCCCGTCGACCGCTTCCCGGTAGACCGGCGGGATGAACGTGGCCTGGGGCCGGTCCCGGTAGGAGATGTACGAGGTGCAGCAGCAGGCCCGGCCGGTCAGGCTCTTCTCCCGCTCGTAGGTGGCCGCCGGCATCAGGTCGATCTGGATGGCGCAGTCCTTCGCGCCCCCGAGGGCGGCGGCCTTCTGGCTGGCCAGTTGGTGGCAGACCTCCTCCCCGAAGACGCCGTCGACGCCCACCTCCCGGGCCAGCGGCCCGGTGACGTGGCGGTTGATCCGGTGGATGGCGAAGGTGTGGCGGTAGGCCTTGTGGCTCACGTACTGTCCGCCCTCGTAGAGGTTGGGGTGGTGCGGGGAACTGCGGAAGAGCGCGCCGTGGGCGACGATGTCCCCGGCGGGTGTGCGGGCCACCACCGAGTACAGGTCGCCGTTGCGGTTGGCCCCGACGAGCCAGGCCGGGTCGTAGTAGCACTCCCAGGTGTAGTGCGGGCCGTAGACGGAGGTGTAGAGGTTGACCAGGCCGGGCGCGTCGTCCGGCCGGAAGCGGTCGACGGCGAAGGTCTGCCCCGGCGCGATGGGCTTTTCTTCCCGGTGAGCGGCCATGCGGGGTCTCCTCCTTGCCAAACGGGTTGCGCGGTGCCCCAAGGGCAGTGCGAAGGGTCGCGGTCCGGAAGGGGCGCTGCCGGCCTGCCCGACCATGGCCACCGCCTGAAAGTAGGCGAAAACGGGGGGGAAGTCAAGCCGGATGGCATTGCAAATGAGATGTCGCCCCCCAAATGTGACGCCGCCCACCAGAACGGGAGGGAGCAAAGGGTGCCAGGCACTATCTAAAGCCAATCGTATCATGCAGACATAGCGTCTCTCGACGCAACTCATTTCCGATCAGACTGTCATAACAACCCGACCACATGCTCAACCCTCCTGGTACACTTGGCGCGAGAATCGCCCGCGTTGCGGACTCTGGTACTTCTGGCGACCCGATCCCAGGGCTCGGGCGAAGCGCCCTTCGCCCTGGGCTACACTCAGTCGCCCGCTGTCGCGGGCTCCTGCGAGCCAGGGAGATTCTCGTGGACCGTTACCGCTTGGCCCTGGCCGTCCCGCGGACTCCTTCGCGCAAGGGGGATTCTCGGAGGGGAGTGCGGCGCGGAGGCCCCCGGAGCGCCGTTTTCAGCCATGCCGACGAGAAGGCGCGGAGGCCCCCGGAGCGCCGCCGGAGGGGATGCGCTCCACAGTCGCGGGGAAAAAGGGACAGGCCGCCGGTCCGGCACTGCGGCAAAGCGACGGATCCTCGGCCCCGGGGAGGTTCCCGCGCCGCTCCGGGAGCCTGCGCGACGCGGGGAAAGCGGTGCCGCGGGGCGCGTCACCGCACTCAAGGCGGCGCTCCGTCGGACCTCCGCGCCGCAATCCGCCAGGACCCCCGTGCCGGGGACGCTTTCGTTGTGCCATCGCTCGTCGTCCCGATGGCCGCATGCCAGCCCGTGCCCTTGCACCGGGCCAATCGCAGGCGTGAAGGTTCGCCGGCGGGATGAGGGCACTGCGGGTGGCCCATCGGTCATCTTGATCTTTATCGTGATTTGTAATATTATAAAAAAGCTGTCGTCAGGAGCACGTGAGCATGAGGCAAAGAGAACGCAACTCTTTGTCTGTATCATCCTGGTGTCGTCAGGATGAAGCCCTGTCGGCTCAAAGCCGGCAGGGAGCCAGTCCCGATTCCAACTCGATGGAGGTCGCGATGAGCAACCGAACATGGCTGAGATTATCCGTGGGCACATCCCTGTTCTTCGTGCTGGCAGGTCCCGTGGCGGCGGCGCTGGACGCCTGGTGCGCTCACGTCACCAGCGTGGCCGGTTGGAAGACGACGATATCGTTCTACAATGCGGGTTTTTCCACGGTGACCGTCACCGCAGCCCGCTATGGTTCCGATGGGAATCCGTATGGTGCTCTGCTCCTGATGGAGGTGCCGCCGCTGGCCTGGGCGAGTTTTACCCCCCTGGATCTGGGTTACAACGGAACAGCCCACCTGACCGCTCCGGCTGACCTCGACGTTAAACTCACTTACCAGTTTGGCGACTCTCCCAGCGTATGTGAGTTCTTCCTGACGGGTGAGACCGCCCAAAAGTGGATGCTGCCGAATACGGTGCGATCCTGGATGGACTACACCGGCGTCGCCCTGATGAATCCCCTGGAAACGGCGGTCAATGTAACGCTCGAGGCCTGGCTGGGCGGCAGCCTTGTGACCTCGGTGAACGTGACCATACCCGCCCGGGGGCAATACCTGCGCCTGAGCGACGGAATCTGGACCGGAACCCCTTACACCGGGTTCGATACCATCCGTATCTTCAGCAACGGCCCTATTCCGGCACCCATCGACATCACCGGGAACGTCGCCGGGGATCGACACCTCTTCTTCGGTGGCCGCCCCGTTCCCATCCCCTCCGCCGGAGACCTGGTGGGGCCGGACGCCCTCGTCGGCAACCTGCGCTACATTCCGGCCGGGACCTTCACCCAGGGCTCGCCTCCGGGCGAGCCGTGCGCATTTGCCGAAGAAAACCAGTTCTTTCATACCCTGAGCCAGGGCCTGGCGTTAATGGAAACGGAAGTCACGCGCCAGATGTGGGCGGACCTCCGGACCGTGCAGCCGACCCTCCCGGCGGACCCGACCTATACATCCTGCGGGGCCGGAATGAACAACCCGGTGCAGACGGTCTCCTGGTTCGAGGCGGTGCTCTTCGCCAACCTGCTCTCGCTGGCCAACGGGCGGACGCGCTGCTACTACGCGGATGCGGGTTTCACCCAGCCGATCACGGCCGACAACTACCTCGCGGGTCCTGTTTACTGCAACTGGAACGTCACCGGATACCGTCTGCCGACGGAGGGGGAGTGGGAATACGCCTGCCGGGCGGGGACGACGACACCGTTTTATGTCGTCGAACCAAATTATTCGTCGGCCAACTGCCTGGGGAACTCGACCGCGGGCATGTATCCCCACCTGGAGACGGTTGCCTGGTTTTCAGCGAACACATCTCTGACCACCCACGAGGTGGGTCAGAAAACCGCCAATGCCTGGAAACTGCGGGACATGCACGGGAACGTCGGGGAATGGTGCTGGGACTGGTACGGGCTCTACCCGACAGGTTCGGCCTCCGACCACCCCGGCGCTGCATCCGGCATAGAACGCGTGATCCGGGGCGGGGGTTTTGGCAACGTTGCGAATTACTGCCGCGCTGCGTACCGGGGTGCCTGGGACCCTGATGAACCAGATCCCTGCATGGGTTTCCGCCTGGCCCGATCCACTCGCTGAGGATCTGAAATCAGGCGGTGGCGACGGGCGAAAAGCGATTTTCCGGGGAGGGTAAGGCCATGATCGTTAAAATGTCGGGGATCCTCCGGGCGGCGGTGCTCTTCGTCGGGGTGCCCCTCGCCGCGGCGCAGGGCGGTGGGGACACCCCGCTGCGCGTGACCCGGCTCGGTGAGAAGGCGATCCTCGTCAGCGACGGGGCGCTCGGGCAGCAAGTGGCCGTCAATGCAAAGAAAGGCCTGATCATCTTCGATTCCCTCTGGTGCCCGCGGGTGGCGAAGCGTTTCCGGGAACGGATCGAGACGGAGTTCGGCCGGAAGGACGTCACCCTGGTGGTTCTGACCCACGGGCGGCTGGATTTGACGGGAGGTGGTTCGGTTTACCCGGACGCCCGGATCCTGGCCCTCCGGGAGTGCGGGGAGGTTCTGGCCCGGCAGAAGGGCCGGATCGACCTCTACCTCAAGCCCCTGGTGGACATGTGGCGTCTGAAAGAGGAGAGTGCACGCCGGCGCATGTCCGAATCGGCCCCGGGGTCCGACGGCGAGCGTCGGGAGCGGGCATGGATGGCGTTCTGCCGGGGCATGGCCGACGACCTCTCCGAAGGGTACGAGCTGATCCTTCCGACCACCACCTTCACCGAACGGCTGTCCATCGACCTTGGCGATATGACCCTCCTGCTCGTCGACGCCGGTGCCGCAGCCCGCGGGACGCCCGGCCTGGTCGCCCGCATCCCGGAGATCGGGTTGGTCGTTTTCGGCAAGTTCCTCTTCCACGATCAGCACCTGCTGCCCTACCTGAACACCCACCCCTGGCAGGACCTCGGGATTGCCCGCCTCCTGGCGGTGCTGGACGGGATCCTCGCCGAGGAGGGGACGATCACGAACCTGGTGGTAAGCTCAGGGCCCTGGCCTCTGGCGGAGATCAAGGCCCGCCGCCGCTACCTGGGCGAGCTGTGGGCGGCCGCGGAGATGGCGGCGAAACAGGGGACCGGCCTCGAACCGCTGCAGCGGGAGCTGCGTCTGGAAGGACGGTTCGCCTGGCTCACGGACCTCCCGGTCTGGAAAAACCAGGGGGCCGACTGGGTCCGGGAGGAGCACGAGGCGAACGTGGCCCGCGTCTGGGGTCAGTTCCAGCGCTTCCCAGCCCGGGAGATCCTCGAGGCCTGCCGGGCGTCCGGGACCGACGCGGCCGTGAGGACCTACCGGAAACTCCAGGAGGGAAAGGACCCCAAGCTGATCTTCGACGAAGCTTCGCTCCACTCCTTGGTGGAAATTCTCTTCCTGAACGGGTATCTCGAGGCCGCGGATGCCGTGTCCGGGCTGAACGTGGCGAGCTTCCCCGGCAGCTGGCGCGTCCACGATCGCCGGGGCCAGATGTGCCTGGCGAACGGGCGACCCGGCGAGGCGCTGACCGCCTACCGCAAATCCCTGGAACTCGACCCGTCCAACGAGAACGCCAGGGCCATGATCCGCCAACTGGCGGCTCCTTGACGGCCGGTTCGGGGTGCGGCGCGGTGACCGCCGGAGCACCGCTCTCGAAGCTGCCGGCGGAAAGGCGCTCCCCCGGGCGGGGGCCCCGCCGGCGCCGGAGCGCGGCTCACTCCCCGAGGGTCCGGCCCAGAGCCTGCAGGTGGCCGACGCAGCGCTCGAACAGGCCGATCCCGTGCAGGACGGCCCGGAGGGTTTCGGGGTCCGTGCCGGTCATGGAGGCGAGGTACTCGCGGCGAAGCTTCGCCAGCGTTCCGGCCGGCTCGTCCGTGACCTGGCGCAGGATGGCGGCGTCCTCCCCCCCCGGTTTCCCGAGCGCATCCGCGGCGACCCGGCAGATCGCGTCGAGGGCTTCCGCCAGGTTGACGAAGAAGGCCGCCGCCGGCCCTTCTCCCCGGGGGAAGGCCGTGCAGGCGGTGAACTCGCGCAGGTCGGCCTGGAGCGCGGACAGCCGCCACTGCCGTTTCTCCAGGAGGATTTTTGTCTTCAGGTTGTCCTCGGGAAGCTGTTCGGCGGCCAGGTCCGTCAACTGGGACCGGGCGTCGTCTTCCCAGGCGAGGCACGAATTGAAGACCGCCTCCAGGTCGAAGCCCCCGGCGGGCCGCGTCTCCCGTGAGCCCTCGAGCAGCGCGGGCAGCGAGGCCAGCCAGGCGGACTGCAGGGCCGCGACCCGGTCCAGGGCGACGGAGGGGGCATAGCGGCGGCGGTCGTACATGAACAGGCTTCGGACGCCCCACCTCACAACCAGCCAGCGGGTGAGCAGGACGCCCGACAGGGTGACGATGACGCCGGCCAGGACTTCCGGCAGTTTCAGCCGGGACGTTTCCCAGATCAGGAAGAGGGAGAACGCCAGCCCCCAGGCCACCGAGATCTCGGGGTAAATGGACCCCTTCAGGCTCGGGTTGTTGGAGTCGGCCCGGACCACGTCCCGGATGATCCCGCCCCCCGCGCCGGTCAGGGTCGCCAGGATGGGGCCCCACAGCCACAGGGGGTGGCACCGGGTCTCGACGGCCACCACGACGCCGACGACCGTGAAGGCGGCCAGTCCCAACGCGTCGCAAACCAGGAACAGGTTCCGGGCAAAACGGGGGGACCGGTGACGCCGCTTCGTCCCGGCGGCCAGGGGGGCGGCCTGATCCGGCTTTCGGGCCTGGGCCCGGTCCCACAGCCGGTAGCAGAGCGCGCCGGTGACCACCACGCCGAGGATGGCGAGCAGGTAAACAGGGTCGCGCATGACGCCGAGGGGGTTGCGATCGGTCAGGAGGTCCCGCAGGACCCCTCCCCCGACGGCCGGGAGGGCGGCCAGGACGAAGGCCCCGAAGATGTCGTAGCGCTCCCGGCGCGCGAGCAGGACGCCGGAGACGGCGAAAGCGAGGGTGCCGAGGATGTCGAGGACGAAGAACCAGGGCCGGTGAACCGTCATGGCCAGGAGAACCGGGAAGAGGTACTCCCGGACGATCTGGTGGTAGGCCCCGGAGTCCCGGAGCCGGTCGAGGCTCCGGTTGAAGGCCTCAACGTCCCGCACGCTCATCGTCCGCTTGCTGAACATCACCCGGAGTTCCCCGTGGAAGACCGGGACCGGGTGCTCCTCGAGACGCGACTGCAGGTCCTTCCGCCACGCCAGGGTGGCTCCCGCGAGACGGTCGGCCAGGAAGCCGTCGATCCGGTTGTCCAGGAGCCGGACCAGGTTGTCGTAATCGTTGCCGGTGGGGAAGACGAGCCCCCGGTTGGCCGGGTCCGCGATCCAGGCCATCACTTCGGGGCCATAGTTGTAGCCGTCCACGATGCCGATCCGGAAACGCCGGGCGCTCATCCGGCGGAGCAGTTCGCCCGTCGTGGCGGCGGGAAGCCGCCCGGCCTCGCCGGGGCGGACGTAGAGGACGTCGGTCTCCGTCCGGTAGGGTTTCGAAAACCAGGCGTACGCGGCCCGCTCCGGGGTCATGAAGGTGCCGGCGGCGATGTCGCGGGCCCCGTCCCGGATGTCGGCCTGGTGCCGCGCCCAGCTGACCTCCTCGCCGAAGTCCACGGTGTAGCCGGCGTCCCGGAAGACGGCGCGCACGAGCTTCACGTCCAGGCCGGTGAGGAGGGGAAGCTCGGCCTCGGGGTCGAGGAACTGGTAGGGGTCCCACGGGTACCAGCCGCAGCGCAGTGTCCGGGTGGAGGAGTCGTAGGCGGAGGCCCACCCCGTGGCGGCGAAGAGGAGATACAGAGCCAGGAAGACGACCGGCCGGCGCCCGGGAAGGGGCCGGGTCCCCGCCGCCGACGAGGGGAGGACGCCCCTTCCCCTTGAACGGAACGACGCCGTGCTTGTCTTCATGTCCTCCCCTTGGCGCTAAGCTTGATGCGGCCGCGCAAGGATACGCGGCCGGGATCACCCCCGGCCGTAGTGCAGGGCGAAGAGGTCGAGGTGCTCGTCGGCGTGGCAGGTGGTGTCGCCGAGGCATCGGTAGGCCGGGCCCAGGCCCATTTGGAAGGCCTCGTGCCACTGCCCGCGGAGCATGTGGTAGTCGGAGCGCTCCCCGCGCGGCTGGGTGAGGAAGGAGACCGCCTCCACCATGAGGAAGCAGTCCACGCTCTCCTGGGCCGTGCGGATGTCGGTGTCGTGGGCGAAGATGAAGTCGATGATCCGCCCGTAGGACTGGTAGACCGCCATCGCCAGTTCCGGCGAGTGCATCTCCGGCGTGTCGTTGTCGGCGCCGAGTTCGAAGAGGAGCAGGTGGTCGAGGCGCCCCGAGAGTTCCCCCAGGTGAGCCAGCTTGGTTTCCCTCGGCATGTGGTGGTAGGACAGCGAGCAGACGGCCACGTCGTAGCCCTCGCCCACCTGCCCGGCCACGTTCTGGATCCGGTCGTGGAAGGTCCGGACGGAACACCCCGGGAAGGCCTCGCGCACCTTGCCCTCGGCCATGTCCAGCATGGCCTTGGACGAGTCCACCAGGGCCACCTCCCCGACGGACGCCGCGTTCCCCTCCATCTGGAGTCGCCGAAGGACGGTGACGGTGAGGTCGCCGTCGCCGCATCCGATGTCCAGGAAGTGCAGCGGGTGGTCGAAACGGGGCAGGGAGCGGGCGGCGAAGGCCCGGAACTGCTCCCGGGCCCTCTGCATGGGCGGGACCCCGATGAAGTGGAGGTAGGGGGCCGGGTCCGCGAAGACCACGGCGGGCTTGACCAGCCGGCCGCCGTGCCGCTCCAGGAAGGCCGTCACCAGGGCGTTGGTCATGAGCCCCGCCGTCTCCTCCCGGGTGCCCGCGAGCAGCCAGCCCCGGCCGGCGTCGCGCTGTCCGCGGGCGGTGAGCATCGTGCCCGCGAAGAAGCAGAAGACGGGGCGCAGCGGGGCCCGCACGCCGGGGGGCACCTCGCCGGGCGCCAGGCTCCCCTCCACTGCTTCGCGTCCCCACCGGTTCCACGCTTCGATTTCCCGGCCCGTCAAGAACAGCATGACCACGCCTCCGTCATTAATCTAAAGCTGATTGTCCACCTGCCTTCCGCCGGAGTCAAGCGTTCAACTGGATCTCCTGACCCAAAGATGAGACCGCACGGACGGGCCTCACGCTGTCGCCAAGCCGCCAGGCCTCTCAAAGCAGGCGAAAAAACGTCGGGAGCCCTTCGCGCCCGGCGAGTGATTAGTGAAGATCAGTGAAATTAGTGGTTTCTTCTGGGCCCGCCGGTGGGGCGGCCTCGGGGGCGGAAGCTGATCCGGCCCGGGTGCACGATGGGGGTGAACAAATGAGCGGTCCGGGCGTAAAATGTGGCATTCGGGCCCGGGGGACCCCCGCGGGCCGATCAACCGAAACACGGGAGGAACGATGCGAACGCGAACCCTGCTCCTGGCCCTGTCCCTGGGCGCCCTTCTCCTCGGCGCCGTCACGGCCGCGCCCCCCGCGGACCCCGCGACCGCCGGCGAGACCCGGCTGCTGCGCTTCCCCGCCGTCCACGGCGACAGGGTGGTCTTCACCTACGCCGGGGACCTCTACGCCGTCCCCGCCGCGGGCGGCACGGCCCGCAAGCTCACCACGGACCCGGGTTACGAGATGTTCGCCCGGTTCTCCCCGGACGGCCGCAGCATCGCCTTCACCGCCCAGTACGACGGCAGCACGGAGGTCTACGTGATTCCCGCGGAAGGGGGCGTCCCGACGCGGCTCACCTGGTCCCCCGTCCTGGGGCGCGACGACGTGTCGGACCGCCTGGGCCCCAACAACATCGTCATGGGCTGGAAGGACAACGACACCATCGTCTTCCGCGCCCGGGCCGAGGAGTGGAACGACATGGTGGGCCGGCTCTGCCTGGTGGGCGCCGGCGGCGGCCCCGTCACCCGGGTCCCGCTGCCCCGGGGCGGCTTCTGCTCCTACTCGCCGGACGGTGGCAAATTGGCCTACAACCGGGTGTTCCGGGAATTCAGGACGTGGAAGCGCTACCGCGGCGGTCAGGCGGACGACGTCTGGATCCACGACTTCGCCACCCGCAAGACGGTCAACCTCACCGCCAACGCCGCCCAGGACATCATCCCGATGTGGAGCGGCAACAAGGTCTACTTCCTCTCCGACCGGGACGAGCTCCGGCGCATGAACCTCTACGTCTGCGACCTGGACACCCGCGCGACCCGCAAGCTGACCGACTTCCGGGACTACGACGTCAAGTTCCCCTCGCTGGGGGACCGGGCCATCGCTTTCGAGAACGGCGGTGAACTCTACCTGCTGGACCTGGCCACGGAGAAGGCGCGCAAGGTCCCCGTCCGCATCCTCGACGACTTCGACACGGGGCGCGGCGGCCTGGTGAGCGTCGCCGACCGGGTCGCCGGCTTCGGTGTCGCCCCCGACGGCAACCGGGCCGTCTTCTGCGCTCGGGGGGACGTCTTCACCGTCCCGGCGAAGCACGGGCCGACCCGGAACCTCACCCGGACGCCCGGCGTCCACGACCGTGACGCCGAGTGGTCGCCCGACGGCCGCCGGATCGCCTTCCTTTCCGACCGCTCCGGCGAGGACGAGATCTACGTCCTGGCCCAGGACGGCGGCGGGGAGCCCGTGGCCGTCACCTCCGGCGGCGACGTTTACAAGTACGGCCCCCGGTGGTCCCCCGACGGGAAGAAACTGCTCTGGGCCGACCGGAAGCAGCGCCTCCAGTTCGTGGACGTCGACACCCGCCAGGTCACCCTGGTGGACCAGGCCACGGCCTTCGAGATCACCGACTTCACCTGGTCCCCCGACGGGAAGTGGGTGTCCTGGACCCGCCCCGAGGAGAAGTCCCAGAGCGTGATCTGGCTCTACTCTCTCGAGTCGGCCCGCAAGTTCCCCGTCACCGACGGCTGGTTCTCCTCCCGGGGCCCGGCTTTTTCCGGGTGCGGGAAGTACCTGTTCTTCGTCTCCGACCGCAGCTTCCGGCCCACCTACGGGCGCACGGAGTTCAACCACGTCTACCTGGACATGTCCGGGATCTTCTTCGTGACCCTGGACGCGCAGGCCCCGTCCTTCCTGGCGCCCAAGAGCGACGAGGTCGCGTTCCGGGAGCCCGGCGCCGAGCCCCCCGCCGCGGAGAAGCCCCCGAAGGCGAACGGGGCGGCCGAGGCGGGTGCCCCCTCCGAAGAGGCCGACGGCGAGAAGCCGGCCGCGGGGCTGCCCGTCGTCAAGGTGGACGAAGCGGGGTTGACGGAGCGGATCGCTGCCCTGCCGCTCCCCGCCTCCAACTACGGCAACCTCAGCGCGAGGGCCGGCCGGCTCTACTACCAGCGGGCCGGGCGGGGTGACGACAAGCCCCGTCTCTTCGTCTACGACCTGGAGAAGCTCAAGGAGACGGAAGTCGCCGAGTGCGCGGCGTACGAGATCAGCGCGGACGGCCGGAAGATGATGCTGTTCGCCGACAACGCCTACGCCATCGTCGATTTGCCTTCCGGCCGGGCGGAGGTGAAGGAGCGCCTCGACCTTTCCGGGCTCCAGGTGACCCTCGACCGCCGGGCGGAGTGGGACCAGATCTACCGGGAGTGCTGGCGACAGATGCGCGACTTCTTCTACGCGCCCAACATGCACGGCGTGGACTGGCCCGCCCTGCGGGACCGCTACGCCCGCCTCCTCCCCTGGGTCAACCACCGGGCCGACCTCACCTACCTCATCGGCGAGCTGATCGGCGAGCTCAACGCGGGCCACGCCTACGTGGGTGGCGGCGACCAGCCGGCGGTGAAGCGGGTCCCCGTGGGCCGCCTGGGGGCCGTGCTCGACCGCGACCCCTCCGGGTTCTGGAAGGTGTCGATGGTCCTCCGCGGCCAGAACTGGGAACGCCGCCTGCGCTCCCCCCTCACCGAGATCGGCGTCAACGTGCAGGCCGGGGATTTCATCCTGGCGGTGGACGGGGTCCCCACCCGCAGCGTCGCCAACGTCTACGAGCTGCTGGTGGGCAAAGTCGGCCGCCAGGTCACCCTGCGGGTCAACGGGAAGCCGTCCGACGACGGCGCCCGGGACGTCCGGGTCGTCCCGGTGGAGGACGAGAAGGAGCTTTACTACTACAACTGGGTCCGGGAGAACGTGGAGAAAGTGGACAAGGCCACGAACGGGCGGGTGGGCTACCTCCACGTGCCGGACATGGGCCCCGAGGGGCTGAACCAGTTCGCGAAGATGTTCTACCCGCAGCTGCGCAAGGAGGCCCTCGTCGTGGACGTCCGGGGCAACGGCGGCGGCAACGTGTCGTTCCAGATCGTCGAGCGGCTGCGCCGGGACCCCATCATGTTCGACGTGGCCCGCAACGCGGCGGTGAACCTCAACCCCGGAGGGATGGTCATGGGGCCCAAGGTCCTCCTGGTGAACGAGCTGTCCATGTCCGACGGCGACATCGTCGGGTACCGCTTCCGCAAGTACGGCCTGGGGAAGATCGTCGGGACGCGCACCTGGGGGGGCGTCGTGGGCATCCGGGGCTCCCTGCCGCTCCTGGACGGGGGCTTCCTGAACCGCCCGGAGTTCTCCCGATACGACCTGGAAGGGAAGGAGTGGATCATGGAAGGCGCCGGGGTCCAGCCCGACATCGTGGTGGACAACGACCCGGCGAAGGAGTACGACGGCGTGGACGAGCAGCTCGACCGGGCCATCGCGGTGGTCCTGGAGGACCTGAAGAGCTACCCGGTCCGCCCGGTGCCGCCGCCTCCCTACCCGGACAAGAGCCGATAGGTTTCGACCGGACCGCCTGGCCACATAGAACGCAAAGAGAACAAAGGCCATGGAATAATCTTTGAACTCTTTGCGTTCTTTGTGGCATATTTGGACTGGATTGCCGTTCCGGGATTTGCAGGGGCTTTGCGGCGACTCCCGGCAAGGAGAATTTTAATGAGAAAAGACTGGCTGCTTGTTTTGATCCTCATCCTGGGGTTTGTATCCTCCGGGGTGGTTCACCCGGCGCCCCCGGCCTCGCCGGCGGCGGACCTGGCGGCCCGGCTCGCGGCGCTCCAGAAGACCCAGTCCCTCAAGGCCGTGGAACCCGTGCAGCTCTACGGCCGGGACAACCTGGCCGACTACGTGGACGGCGCCGTTGACACCTACCTCCAGTTCGGCTATCGGCGGGCGGCCACGGGCGAGTTCGCGTTCGCGGACCTGCCGGGCAAATCCTTCACCGTGGACCTCTTCGGCATGGACACCGCCCAGGGGGCCGCCGGGATCTTCACGAAGGAAGCCGGCGCACCCACCGCGGGCCTGAAGATCGGGGTCAAGGCGAAGCGCACCTCCAACAGCGTGTCCTTCCACCGGGGGACCGTCTACGCCAAGATCACGGCCTTCTCGTCCGACAAGGCACTCATCGACCGGCTCCAGGGGCTCGCGGCCAAGCTCGACGCGCTGCTCCAGGCCGCCAGGTAGGAGAAAAAACATGAAACTGGAACGGTTCATCCTCGTCGTCGTCGATTCGGCCGGCGTGGGCGCTATGCCCGACGCCGCGAAATGGGGCGATGCCGGCACCCACACCTTCGCCCACGCGGTGCGCGACTCGGGCGTCCACCTTCCGAATTTCCACCGCCTGGGGATTGGCAACCTCACCGAGATCCCGGGACACCCGCCCGTCCCCGAACCCCTGGCCTGCCACGGCAAGGCCGCCATCGCCTCCGAGGGCAAGGACACCACGGTCGGGCACTGGGAGTTGATGGGCATCCTGACGGCGACGCCCTTCCCGGTTTACCCCGACGGCTTCCCGCCGGAGATCGTGGCCGGGTTCGAGCAGCGGACGGGCCTGAAACTGCTGGGCAACTACCCCGCCTCCGGGACCGAGATCATCAAGGACCTGGGCGAGGAGCATGTCCGGACCGGCCACCCCATCGTCTACACCTCGGCCGACAGCGTCTTCCAGATCGCCGCCCACGAGGAGGTCATCCCGCTGCCCCGCTTGTACGAGATCTGCGAGATCTCCCGCCGGATGATGCAGGGCCCCCACTGCGTGGCCCGCATCATCGCGCGCCCCTTCGTGGGCAAGCCCGGCGCCTTCACCCGGACCGCCAACCGGCGGGACTACGCCGTGCCGCCGCCGGAGCCGAACCTGCTGTCCCTGATGGAAGCGGCGGGTCGGAAGGTGATCAGCGTGGGCAAGATCGGCTCCATCTTCGACCACTGCCACGCGGGCGTGGAAATCCCCACCAAGGGGAATGCCGAGGGCATCGCGAAAACCGGGGAGCTGATCCGCTCCGGCCAGGGGGACCTCGTCTTCGTGAACCTGGTGGACTTCGACATGCTCTACGGCCACCGGAACGACGCCGCGGGTTACGGCGCCGCGCTGAAGGAACTGGACGACGCCCTCCCCGGCTGGATCGAGGCGCTGCGCGACGGCGACTGCCTGATCCTGACGGCCGACCACGGCTGCGACCCGTCGGACGTGTCCACCGACCACACCCGGGAGTACGTCCCCATCCTCGCCCTGGCGAAAGGGGCGCGAAAGGGCGCCGACCTGGGCCTGCGCGCCTCCATGGCCGATGTCGGGCAGACCGTCGCGGAGGCTTTCGGGCTGCGGCTCCCCTTCGGCACGTCTTTCCTGGCGGAACTGCGGCCCTGACCCCGGCGGTCCGAAAAACCCGGCCACCCTCCGGGGGCGGTTTGCCGGTGCGCACCCGGTGACGAAAAACGCCCCGGGACCCGAGAAAACCTTGTTCCGGGGCCGGTTTTTTCTGGTAGAATTCGACCCTGTCTGATTCAACTTTCTTCAGGAGAGACGACATGGACATCAGCATCCTTCCGTTGACCCAAGAGAAGCCCCTGTTCACGAACCCCGACGAACTGGGCTTCGGCCGCGTCTTCACCGACCGGATGTTCACGATGGAGTACAAGCGGGGCCTGGGGTGGCAGCACCCCGCCATCGGCCCCTACCGGCCCCTCGCGCTCGACCCCGCCACCCTCGTGTTCCACTACGGGCAGGAGATCTTCGAGGGGGCGAAGGCCTTCGCCGGCCATGACGGGCAGATCATCTTCTTCCGCCCCGAGGAGAACGTGAAGCGGTTCAACCGCTCGGCCGAGCGCCTGTGCATGCCGGTGCTCGACGAGGCGGAGATGCTGGAAGCCATCACGAAACTCGTCACCCTGGAGAGCCGTTGGCTCCCGCGCACGCGCGGATCCGCCCTGTACATCCGGCCCACCATGATCGCCACGGAGGTGGGGCTGGGCGTGCGACCCTCCGCCGAATACCTCTTCTTCATCATCCTGTCGCCGGTGGGGCCGTACTTCAAGGAAGGCTTCAAACCCATCCACCTCTTCGTGACCGACGTGCACGTCCGCGCCGCCCAGGGCGGGATGGGCGAGGCCAAGACCGGCGCCAACTACGCCGCCAGCCTCTACGCCCAGAAGCTGGCCAAGGACCACGGCTACAGCGAGGTCCTCTGGCTCGACGCGAAGGAGCACCAGTACGTCGAGGAAGTGGGCGCCATGAACATCTTCTTCGTCATCGACGGCGTGGTGACCACCCCCAAGCTGGACGGCTCCATCCTGCACGGCATCACCCGCAAGTCCGTCCTGCAGCTGGCCCAACACCTCGGCATGAAGGTCGAGGAGCGGAAGGTCTCCATCTCCGAACTGTCCGAGGGGATCGACGCGGGGCGCGTCACGGAGATCTTCGGGTCCGGGACGGCCGCCAGCATCGCCCCGGTGGGCTCCATCACCTTCAAGGGGAAGACGTTCACCGTGTCGGGGGCCCAGGTGGGCGAGGTCGCCAAGACGCTTTACGCGGAACTCCAGGCTATCCAGTACGGTGAGAAGGACGATCCCTTCGGCTGGACCCTTCGCATACCCATGCCGTAACCGTTCCGTGCGCCAACCGGACGATCATGAAAAAAAACCCGCCATGCGGCGGGTTTTTTCATGATTTCCTCCTCCTGCCGGGCTTTTCGCGTCCCGCCCGGCGTCCTTACCGGTTGAACCCCCGGGGGCGGGGGTTGTTTCAGGGTGACCGGGCCGGGCGGGACATCCCGGGGTTTGGAAGTCCCCGGTGATTTTTGCCTTGATTTTCACCAAATTTTCACCTATCCTCGGAAGGTCAGCCGAAGGCTGAACATCTTATCGAGGAGGGAACATCATGTTGTCCGAGATGATTGCACCGTGCGGGATCGACTGCGGCGCCTGCGACGCCTGGAAGGCCACCCAGACCGGGGACGAGGCCCTCAAGCTCAAGGTCCTGGAGCAGTGGCGGAAGGAGTTCTCGCCGGACATCCCGCTTGCGGCCATCGACTGCGACGGGTGCCGGACGTCCGGCTGCCGCAAGGGGGGCTACACCGGCATGTGCCCCCTGCGGGCCTGCGCGATGGAACGGAAGCAACCCACCTGCGCCCATTGCCCCGACTACGCGTCCTGTGAGACCCTCTCGGGTTTCCTGGCCAAGGCGGAGTGCCTCCGCGAAAAACTGGAGGCCCTCCGGGCGACCCCGGGTCAGGCCTGAAACGGCGCCGGCCTGTCGAACCGGCGGGCCGGCACTTCTTCTCTCACTTGAGCGGATCGTGTTCCCGGGAGGGACATCAGCCGGCCGGACCGTCACCCGAAGGCGGGGACTTCGGCTTGGCGGGCCTCCAGTGCATTTTGTCCTTCAGTTCGCGGTACAGACCCTTCGGGCGTTCCGGGACCTCGCCGGGGGGGGCGGCGGGAGGGGAGTCCTGTCCCGGACGGGCTTTCCGAAGCACTTCCCGGACAGCCTCGTCCAAAACGGGGTCGCCGATTTCACCCGGAAGGTACTTCCAGTGCCACTTCGTGAACGGGTTGACCCCGACCTTGCGCACCGACTCCGGGTCGATCCGTTGCGGCAGGGTTTCGCACCGGTCCAGTGCGCCGGCGGCCTGCAGGCAAAGCATGGTCTGCAGGCACTTCTCGCACTGACCGCAGTTGTATCCCCCGTGTTCCCAGGCCAGGCAGACCCGCAGCCGCCGCAGGGACCCCGGGGATTGCCGTGCGATCATCCGGGCCTTTCCGACCCGGTTCGCCTCCGCCCCGTCGTGGACCAGCCGCACCGAGGCGCTCGACCACAAGGGGTCCAGCAGAGGGTGCGACCCGAGGGGATGAAGGTCCCGGTAGGCATGCGTGGAGGCGATGTAGACCGTCGAGGGTCCAAGGACGTGGGCCACCGAGGCCAACGCCGCACCGTGCTGCCAGATCCAGTGAACGGCGTCGTCGCTGATTTCGCGGGAATTCGTCCGGATCGACCGGAGGTCCAGCCCGAAACCGGCCGCATCCGCTTTCAGGCTTTCGCGGCATTTCGAGAAGGCTTCGCTTTCAGCGGCGGGGATGTCGAAACCGTGAACCAGCACGAGACCGTCGATCTTCGACCGGTTCTTCACCAGGCTGTAGACGGCGTCGAGCCCCCCGGAGAAGAAGAGGGACGTTCCCGGTGCCGGACGGGGATCGTCGATCACCGGGAATTCCAGGCCGCTTCGACAGGTATGGGGGACCCAGGCGAGCAGGATGTCCTGGATGACCTCGAGATTTTCGGCGAGCCGCCTGGACACGGGGAACGCGAGAGAAAGGTCCTCGTGCAGGGCCATGGGGGGCAACAGCAAGGCACAGAGCGCCCAGTCGGCCACACCGGGGTTCGGCAGTTCCCCCTCTCCGCTTTCCACGAAGAGGGTCCGGTCACCCAGCGAGGAGTCGACTCGGCAGGCTGCCCGACACCCGTCATGAGTGAATTGGCTGACTCTCATGGCATTCACCTCTCCGGGAGCGCGTTCGAAGCGCCTTTCGCCGAGGACGCGTCCCCCGGGTCCAACGCTTCGGGAAATTCGGCGGGGCCCCGGAGTTTCCTTCCGACGGACACGACGGCGTCGACGAGCAGGTCGAGGTCCTCGCAACGGCAACGGTGGTTGGTGAGGCTGACGCGGACCACCGCGACCCCGCGCACGCGGGTGGTGGACGGGGCCGCCAGGCCGGATTCCTGGAGTTCGGCCACGATCGCTTCGTTCAACCGGTCGAGGTCGGGGTGACCCCCGGCCGCGCCGCGAAAGCGGAAGCAGACGATGTTGAGCGTGGGCTCGGCGAGAAGCTCGAGTTCGGGGGTCCGGTTGATCAGCCCGGCCAGGTAGGCGGCCTGGCGGCAGTTCTGTTCGACCGATTCCCCCAGCCTGCGGCAGCCGTGCTCCTTGAAGGCGAACCAGACCTTCAGGGCCCGGAAACCCCGCGACATCTCGAGGCCGAGGTCGCAGGGCCACTCCCCTCCGCCCGAAAGCCCGCGCTTCCCGCGCAGGAGGTAGGGCGCCGGCCTGGAAAAGGTCTTCCGCTGGGCCTCCCCGTCCCGCACCAGGACGCAGCCGGCATCGTAGGGCACGTGCATCCACTTGTGAAAGTCGAAGGCGAGGGAATCGGCCCGCTCGATCCCCTCCACCCGGGACCGCAGGTTCTCGCTGAGCACCAGGAGCGCCCCGAAGGCCCCGTCGACGTGAAACCAGAGGTCGTTGTCCGCGCAGAAGCCGGCCAGGGACGCGAGGTCGTCGATGCCGCCGGTGTTGACCGTCCCGGCGGTCCCGATCACGCAGAAGGGCTTGCAGCCCGAGCGACGGTCGTCGGCTACCATCCGGTGAAGCTGCCGGAGGTCCATCCGGAAAAGGGGATCGACCGGGACCTTCCGGAGGGAGTCTGGCCGGAAACCCAGCATCTCCAGGGATTTGTCGATGGAGTTGTGGGCCTGCTCCGACGTGTAGACGAGCCATTTCCCGGTTGGGCCCGAACGGGTGCCGGCGCCCTGCGGGACCCGGGCCCCCGAGGCCACCCTGAGGGCCGTCAGGTTGGCCAGGGTGGTGCCGCTGACGAGCAGGCCGGAAGCGGTTTCCGGAAAGCGAAAGAGCGTTTTGCACCAGCCGACGACGGCCCGTTCGACATAGAGCGCGGCATGGTCGCGCCCGCCGCAGTTGGAGTTCAGGGTGGCCGCCAGGAGTTCCGCGAGCAGGCCGCCGGCCAGGCCCGTCCCCTGGACATAGCCGAAGAACCGCGGATGGATGTTGCCGCTCGGGAAGGGGAGGATCCGCTCCCTGAACTGTCGGTAGACGTCCCCGAGGTCGAGGGGGTCCATCGGCAGGGGTTCCCGCAGCGCCGCCTGGACCGGAAGGGGGACGGGCCGCCAGACGGGACGGTCCCGGACCGTGCGGAGGAGATCGACCGCGTCGTCTAAAACGGCGTGGGCCAGCGTGCGGAAGCGGTCCCAGTCGTCGGGGTCGAGGGACGATTCGACCGGCGGTGAGGTGGGCGGCTTTGGAGAATCCTTCATGTGTCGCATCATCACCGGACGATGGTATTCTCCTGCCTGAATCCGGTAGTGCGGATTGACAGGACAAGGCTATTTTATCACGAGGAGGGGGTGTCCCCCAGCCCTTGCGGTTCGGAGCCGGTTCACGGCTTTGACCCGCCCCCGGTTTTCACGGGCCGCCTGACGGGGCCGGCGGGTTTCAGGACGGTGTCGAGCCAGTCCAGGATCTTCGCGTTGGAGATCAGGAGGGCCCCCATCTGGCAGTGCTCCTCCGCCCCCTCCTCCTTCGTGAACAGGAGGAAGGTCTTCGGGCATTTCAGCGCCTCGTGGAGTTTCGGTGCCTGGCCCGGCAGGTCCTTGTCCTCCGCGGAGTCCACCACGAGCAGGGGGCGCTTCGCCCCGGAGCGGTCGACGAGGCAGAGGTAGCCCGGCAAGGTGGTGCCCTCGAACGGGATTTCCACGGGAAGGATCGGGTGAGACGCCAGGGCGGCCCCCTTCCGGAAGCACTCCCGGCCCCGCTTCGAGACCTCCACGATCCGGGGGTCCTTCGGGTCGGACTTGATGAAGAACTCGGCGGTGCGGAAATCAGCCGGTCAAGGGATGAAAGTCAAACGAAAACCCGAGAGAGTCGAAGCGCAGTGGCCTTGGCAAGGGGTGAGAGACCGGCCGATGGATCTGTAACGCCATCACCCGAGCGGCCCGCCGGGAGGCCGGTGGAGGGGGGGAATAAAGGGATTGTCGGAACCCCGGAAATGAGATATGTTAAATGAAGAGGTTGCGCATCATGTTCGATCATGAGCTGCGGGCTCTTGAACGCATTCGCAAACAGTTGGAAATCCTCCTGGGAGAGGGGTTGATTTCAGTCGTCGCCTTCGGGTCGCGGGTGAGAAAGGACCATTCCGAGGAGTCCGATTTCGACCTCCTGGTGGTAGTGAGAGCTAAGACCCCCGAGGTGGAGCGAGAGGTGATCGGCATCATTGTCGATGTGGAAACCGACTGCGGGCTTTCTTTTTCTCCGGTCGTAAAAGACTTGCTGGGCTTTCAAGAGGAAGAGAGACTTCACTCGCCGTTTTATCAGCGGATTACCACCGAAGGAGTGAGATTATGACCCTGTCCCCCGAGGAAAAACTGAGCTTGTGCGAGGCCCGTTTCCAGCGGGCAAGGGAATTCCTGGATGACGCGCGGTTCAACCACGAACAGCATCGTGTGAAGACCTCCGTCAACCGGAGTTACTACGCCGCGCTCAGCGCCGCCCGGGCCGTCCTGATCCTCGAGGGGGCCGACCCCGAGCGGCACGAGGGCGTCGTGACCCTGCTGAGCCTGCGCTTCGTCAAGCCGGGGCTGCTCCCGGTCTCCGCCATCAAGCAGTTCAAGACGCTGCTCTCCCGCCGGACCGACGTGGACTATGGCGATTTCGAGTCCGTGGACGCTGCGGACGCTGCGGACTCCCTCCAGATCGCCGGCGCATTCCTGGATACCCTTGAAAAAATCAAGGCGCGGCTCGTTCCAGGGTTGTCCATTAAACCGTGAGATTCCTGTCACGGATGCGGGTAGACGGATACGGACAGGAAATCGGATTTTCGCTGATTCGTGAGTATGGGGGAAATTTGCCGGTCAAGGGGTGAAAGTCAAGCGAAAAACCGGGAGATTCGAAGCTCAGTGGCTCTGGCAAGGGGCCAGAGACCGGCCGATTCCGGAGAGCGCGCCCGGGCCGGCCTTTCGGGCCTCGGCCTCGACAAATCGCCCCTTGAGGCACAGAGAGGGCGCAATCCCCTCAGGGCGCGGTGGCGGCGGGGCGTGCTCCCGGGGACGGGATAAGTTCCGGGTGGCGCGGGGGGATGGCGAGGGCGAAGTGACCGGTCAGGACCAGGGCGCCGCCGGCGGCATAGGCCCAGAGGACGGGCGCGCCGATCCCCAGCAGCACGAAGGCGGTCGCGGCGGCCAGGATGGCCAGGACCGCTTGGGGGAGCATGGTTTTCACGTGATAAACGGGGGTTATCTTGCACGCGGCCGCTGACATGACCGCCTTCTCCGAGAAGGGGATGACGTGCTCGCCCGCCACGGCGCCCGTGATGACGGCGGCGGAGAGGACGGGCACCAGGGCGGCCAGCCGGGTCGGGTCCGCGGCGGCCGCCTGGTAGGCCAGCGGCATGACCACCGCCATGGAACTCCACGAGAAGCCCGTGGCCACCGTCACCAGCAGGGCCAGGACGAAGACCGTCACGGGCAGCAGGGCCGGCGCCACGTGGGCCAGGAGGGCGTTCGCAATGTAGGGGCCCGCCCCCAGCGCTTCGGAGACCACGGAGAAGCCCTTGGCCAGCAGGATCACCATGCAGACCGCCCCAAGCCCGCGCACCCCGCGCCCGAAGGCCCTGGCCAGGGGTTTCGGGGCAAGGGCCCGGCGTCGCAGGGTCATCGCCACGCCCAGGGCCGTCGCGGCCAGGGCAGCGGAGATGAGGACGTCCACCACCGGGGCCGCGGCGAAGACCCCCTGGAGGGTCAGGGGCTCGCCCCGCCGGTGAAGGGCCCAGGCCCCGGCCGCGAACAGCCCGACGAGGGCCACCCCGAGCAGGGTCAGGATGGGCGCCAGGACGTTGGCGGCCGTCGCGCGGGGGGACTCCAGGTGATGGGCCCAAACCTGAGGGACGTGGGCCCGGTCCAGGCGGGCGCCGATCCACCGGCCGGTGAGGGCTGCCAGCAGGGCCAGGAGGATGGCCAGGAAGGTATAGAAGTGATAGGGGATGGAACTCATGAAGAGCCCGGAGAGACTCCCCTCCACCTTGACGGTGCGGGCGGCGTCCAGCATCACCGAGCCCTCGTAGGCCGACCAGGTGGACACCAGCATCACGCTGGCCAGGATGGCGGTGACGTCCACGGTGTAGGCCAGGAAGGCCGGCGAGATCCGGTGGCGCTCCGTGATGCCGCGCATGGAGCCGCCCGTGATGAGAACGTTGGCGTAATCGTCGAAGAAAAGGCACATCCCGAGGCCCCAGACCGCGGTCCGGGCCTTGAAGGGCGTGTCGAGCCGCCACCCGATGTCCCGGGCGAAGACGGCGTAGGCCCCGCTGGCGGACAGGACCTCCAGGAGCCCCCCCACCAGCAGGACGAAGAGGACGATCTTCAGGCGGTCCAGGTCGGTGAAGGAGGCGGTGAGGGCCTGTCGGAAGAGTTCGAATGCCTTTGCCGGGGAGCCCCCGGAGGCGGTGAGGGCCCCGGCCACGATCCCGCAGAACAGGGCCGTGGCCACCCGGTGCCAGACCAGGGCCACCACGATGGTGACCGCCGCCGGGATCAAGGCCAGGGCCCCGTACTCCACATCGCCCTCCTGCGTGCCGCTTCAGGCCGCCGCGCCGCTCACTGAGCCGCCTTCACCACCAGGTCCCCCGCCAGCCTCAGCAGGGCGCCGGGGTCTTTCGGGCGGTCACCCTCCACCACCAGGGCCTGGTCGTGGAGGAACCGGACGTAGCCCGCCAGCCGCTCGCGGTCGCCCTCCCCCTTGAGCATCCCGTCCAGTGCCGCGGTCACGGGGTGGGAGGGGTTGATCTCGAAGATGCGGCGCACCGGCGGGACGTCCCGGCCCATGAGGCGGAACATCCGCTCCGTGGCGGGGTCGAGCCCGCCCTCCTCGCCCACCAGGCAGCAGGGGGAGTCGGTGAGGCGGGCGGAGAGCCGGACGTCCTTCACCAGCTCCCGGAGCGATTCCCGGATGAATCCCAGGAGTTCGGCGTACTTCTCCCGGGCCTTCTCCCGCTCCGCTTCCGCCGACGCGTCGAGGGCGGCATCGCCCCGGTTGACGGGCCGGAACGTCTTCTCCTTGTATACGAAGTGGTTGAAGACGATGTCGTCGATCTCGTCGGTGAGGAGAAGCACCTCCTCCCCCTTCCTGGCGAAAGCTTCCAGGTGGGGCGACCGCCGGGCCTCCTCGAGGTTCTCCGCCACGAGGTAGTGGATGTCCTTCTGGTCCTCCTTCATCCGGGACACGTAATCGGCCAGGGTGGTGTACTCCCCGTCGGCGGTCCGGGTGGAGCGGAACAGGAGAAGGTTCGCCACGGCCTCCCGCCGCTCGTAGTCCAGGTGCGCCCCCTCCTTGAGGACCCGCCCGAACTCCTCGTGGAACTTCACGTACTTTTCGTAATCATTCTGCTTGAAGTCGTCGAGGGTTTCCAGGACCTTCTTCGTCAGGTTCCGGTGGATGACGTCCACCTTCCGGTTGTTCTGGAGGATCTCGCGGGAGACGTTCAGCGGCAGGTCCGACGAGTCGACGACGCCCTTGACGAAGCGCAGCCAGCGCGGCAGGAGTTCCTCGCAGTGGGGCATGATCTGGACCCGCTTGACATAGAGGGTCGGCCCGTACTTCTCCTCGCGGAAGAAGAGGTCGAAGGGGTGCCGGGCCGGGAGGAAGAGGAGCGCGGCGAACTCCGAGGTCCCCTCCGCCCGGTAGTGGATCACCCGGACCGGGTCCTCGACGTCCCGGGTGAGGTGGCGGTAGAACTCGTGGTACTCCTCGGGCTTGATCTCGGACTTGTCCCGGAGCCAGAGGGCCTTTCGGGAGTTCAGGGTCTCCTCCCTGAGCACCTTGACCTTCTTGTCCTTCTCCAGGGCGCTGTCTTCCTCGCGCTCCACGGCCAGGGTCACCGGGTGCTCGATGAAGTCGGAATACTTGCGGACCAGCTCCCGGACCTCCCACTCCTCCAGGTACTGCTTCGCGTCGTCCTTGAGGTGCAGGATGACGTCGGTGCCGCGGCCGGGTTTTTCCACGTCCTCCACGCTGAAGGTGCCGTCGGCGGTGGACTCCCAGCGCACGGCTTCCCCGGCGGGCGCCCCGGCCCTGCGGGAGTAGACCGTGACCTTGTCGGCCACCATGAACGCGGCGTAGAAGCCCACCCCGAACTGGCCGATGAGGTCGGTGGAGGCGGCCTTCTCCCGCATGGCCTTCAGGTACTCCAGGGTCCCGGAGTGGGCGATGGTGCCCAGCTCACGGACGATCTCCTCCCGGTTCATACCGATGCCGTTGTCGCTGACCGTGAGGGTCCCGAGCGTTTTGTCCGCGGCCAGGGCGATCTTCCACTCCCCGCCGCCCTCGAGGATCTCGGGGCGGGTGAGGGACTCGAACCGGGCCTTGTCCAAAGCGTCCGAGGCGTTGGATATCAGCTCTCTCAGAAAGATCTCCTTGTGGGAGTACAAGGAGTTGATCACCAGGTTGAGGAGCTGGTTGACCTCCGCTCTGAATGCGAGTTTCTCCGTCGACATGAGTCCTCCTTTGTGCTTTTTTCTCCGGCGGTTGCCGGTTTTCCGCGAAAGGGGCGCGGAGCGGCGATTGTCCACAAAAAGACGAAGCCTTGTCAAGCCGGAAATCCCGTCCACGGGCTTTTGAACTTGCAAAAACGTCGCGTTTGGATTAAAAACGGAAACGGCATTTTACGGGGGCAACCTTGACGCTGCAGGACCTCAAAAGCACGACCCGGACCGTCATCCTCGTCATCAACCTGACCCTGATCACGCTGCTGGCGGGGAAGGTCCTGTTCTGCCTGGACTCGCCCCACCTCCTGGCCTTCTACGGCATCATGACCACGGCGGTCATCCTCATGGTTTTCGGCATCGTGTTCGTGTGGTACCGGGACCCGTGGGAGACGGCGAGAGAGAAATTCAGGGACCTCCCGGAGGGACGTCGCCACACCACTGCCAATACAGGGGACCTCCCGGCAGGAGGTCGCTGCGCCTCTGCCGGTTCAGGGGACCTCCCGGCAGGAGGTCGCTGCGCCTCTGCCGGTTCAGGGGACCTCCCGGCAGGAGGTC
>JAGNHB010000004.1:31807-117175 GCA_018001935.1 Acidobacteriota bacterium | reverse complement strand
CGCCTCTGCCGGTTCAGGGGACCTCCCGGCAGGAGGTCCCTACGCCACATTCTTTGTGGCGGTGCACAACGAGGAGCGGATCATCGAACGGTGCATCCTCTCCCTGGTCAACCAGACCTATCGGAACTGCCGGGTGGTCTTCGTCAACGACGCCAGCACCGACGGCACCGCGGCCGTGCTGGACCGCTACGCCGAGCGGGGCCTGATCCGGGTGATCCACCTGGCGCGGAACGTCGGGAAGAAAAAGGCGCTGGCGGCGGCCATGCTCGGGGACCCGGGCGAGGTCTTCGTCTTCACCGACAGCGACTCGGTGGTGGCGCCCGACGCGGTGGAAAAGCTGATGACGGTCTTCGCCTCCGACCCGGACGTCGGCGCCGTCAGCGGCCACTGCCGGGCCCTCAACGCTGACGCCAACCTCCTCACCCGGGTCCAGGACTCCTGGTACGAGGGCCAGTTCTCCATCAAGAAGGCCTTCGAGAGCATCTTCGGGGCCGTGACCTGCGTGTCGGGGCCGCTGGCCGCTTTCCGGCGCGAGGCCGTCTACAACTTCATCCCCGCCTGGACCGAGGACACCTTCCTGGGTCGCGAGTTCCGCTTCGCCACGGACCGGACCCTCACCGGCTTCGTCCTGGGCAGCCGTTTCGTCGGCAGGAAGCTGAAGCGGCGCTACGCCGGCTCCCCCTTCGTCGAGGAGGTCGACTACCCGGCCCGCGACTGGAAGATCGTCTACTGCAAGGCCGCCCGGGCTTGGACCCATGTCCCCGACACCTTCGGGCGCTTCCTCCACCAGCAGGTCCGCTGGAAGAAGAGCTTCGTCCGGAACCTCTTCTTCACCGGGCGCTTCTACTGGCGAAAGCCCCTGTGCGCCGCCGTCAACTACTACCTCCACGCCCTCTTCGTCGTGGCCGGGCCCTTCGTCGCCTTCCGGCACCTGGTCTACCTCCCCCTGAACGGGAACTACGTCTCGGGGCTCCTCTACTTCCTCGGCATCGCCTACATCGGGTTCCTCTTCGGGCTGGCCTTCCGGATCGAGAACCGCGGGAGCCGGCGCTGGCTGCTTCGCCCCGTCATGAGCCTGATGTCCACGCTGTGCCTCTCCTGGCTCATCTTCTACTCGCTGGCCACCATCCGGAGGAGCGTATGGCGAAGAGGTTGATCCGGGGCCTGGAGTGGGCCTTCATTCTGGCCATGGCCGTCAACTTCCTGTTGCAGGTCAACCGGTACTACTTCAAGGGGAAGGGGACCCGTGAACTGGCCCGGGTCTTCACGGGGGAGATCCGGCCCACGTCCGGTCTCGCCTCCCGGGGGGAGTCCTACCTTTGGCCGCCCCTCCCCGCCCGGGACGCCAACCGGCCCATTTCCCTGAAGACGATCTGCCAGGAGTACCCCCGCACCTGCGGAGGGCGGGAGGTGGTTTACGACTTCCTGGACACGGGGAACCTGGAGACGGCCCGGAAGTGCCTGAACGGCTGGTTCTACGTGGAGCGCTTCCAGCCCGTGAAGCTCGGCTTCCCCCCCGCCTGGGAGGAGGACCCCTACCAGGAGCGCTACTGGCGGTTCATCTTCTACAGCCTGCGGCCGACCCGGGACCTCCTTCACGCCTTCCGGGCCACCGGCGACCCCCTCTACGCCCGGAAGCTCCTCACCCTGGTGGAGAGCTTCATCGACACCGGGATGGAGAAGCCCAACGCCTGGAACGACTGCCACGCGGCCGCCTTCCGTACCATGGTGCTGGTCAACACCTGGTGGAAGCTCCGGGAGAAGGGGGCGCTGCCCCCGGAGTCGGCGGAGAAGATCCTCGGCGCCCTGGTCCGGCACGGCGAGTTCCTCATGGACCCGAGCCACTTCGATCACGGCCACAACCACGGCATCACCCAGAGCGGCGCCCTCCTGGTCCTGGCCACCAGTTTCCCGGACCTGCCCGACGCCCCGCGCTGGGCCGAGACGGCCCGGGATCGCGTGGCCCAGTGCATGACGGAGATGGTGGACGCGGACGGTTTCCTGGTGGAGAACTCGGCCTACTACCACTTCTACGCCCTGGAAAAGTTCTGGGAGATCCGTTCCTACGCCCGGAGGTTCGGGATCGACCTCGCCCCGGTCTTCGAGGCGAAACTCCGGCAGATGATCCGCTTCGCCACCTACCTCCTGCAGCCCGACCAGACCATCCCCCTGCTGGGGGCCTCCCTGCCCCGGACCCTCCACCCGCGGGGTATCTACCGGGACATCGCGGCCGACGACCCCGGCTTGCGCTACGTGCTCACCAACGGTGCGGAGGGGACGGCCCCGGACACGACCTCCCAGGTCTTCCCGAACACGGGGCTGACCATCCTCCGGTCCGGGTGGGGCCGGGGAGAGGATTTCGGGAAACAGACCCAGGTGGTCTTCGACTACGGGCCTTACCGGACGTCCCACAGCGACCTGGACGGTCTCAATTTCACCCTCTTTGGCGGAGGCGGTGAACTGCTCAGCGACTCCGGCCTCTATTCGTACGAAAACGACCCGGTGCGGGCGTACTTCCACGGGACGGCCGCCCACAACACCGTTCTGGTGGACGGGATGGACCAGCTGGAAGGGTCCCCCGCGGCGGGGGCTTTCCGGGAAGGGGACGGCTACGTCTACCAGGCCGCCCAGCACGCACTCTACCCCGGGGTGGAGCACGCCCGGGCCGTGGCGCTCCTGGGGAAGAACCTGGTGCTGGTCATCGACCGGCTGAAGTCGGACCGCCCCCGGCAGTACGAACTCCTGTTCCACCTGGCCCCCGACCTGGACGCCCGGTCCCACGGGCTGAACGTCACCGGGACCGGGCCCCGCCCCGGGCAGCGCCTGGGCGTCATCCCGCTGGTCCGGGAGAACGTGAACCTCGCCGTCTACCGGGGGAACAAATCGCCGTTCCGGGGCTTCCAGTCGGACATGTACGAGCGCCTCGTCCCCCGGACCACCCTGTCCTACAGCCAGAAGGCGGCCGAGGCCGTTTTCGTCACCCTGCTGGAGATCGGGCCGCACGACCCGGGCCTGAAGGCCTCCATCTCCCCGGATCTCGGCGTGGTGAGCGTCTCCTCCAGTGGGAGGGGGTTCGAGGTGGGTGTCCAGGCTCTGGCGGGTTCGCCCGGCAGCGTCACGGTGGCGGACCACGACCCCGTGACCGTGACCGGGAGCACCGTGGACGCTTTCCGCACCCCGGGGGAGTGGTTCACGGGGAAGGGGGGCGGTGTTCGACCGGTCGAGGCGCAGGTCACGAAGGAGGGCATCCGCTTCGCCCTCCCGACGGACGGCAAGGAGTTCGAGCTCGCCCGGGAACTGAAGCTGAACCTGGCGGAGCGGAACCTGTTCCTCAAGTTTCGCCTCGAGCAGGCCGACGCCGTCGAGGCCTGCGAGATCCAGCTTTCCACGGACCACGGGAAGGGCCGGATGAGCCTGACCCTCAAGAATGCCTTCCGGCACCTCGAGGATACGGGCTGGATGACCGTGGGGCTCGGCAAGGGCCGGCACCGGCGGAACGGGGGCTGCTGGAAGGAGACCGGGCGAGGGTTCGACTGGTCGCGGATCGACGAAGTCCGCTTCCGGTTGAAGGCCCGGGTGGGCAGCGACGTCACCGTTCACCTGGGGCGCTTGTCCACCGTGGTTCAGCAACGGGAGGGGGTGGTCAGCCTGGTCTTCGACGACGGTCACTGGTCGGTGGAGAAGGGGGCCGAGATCCTCGCCCGCCACGGGCTGAAGGGGAGCGTCGCCGTCATCGCCGAGCGGCCCCGCGCCAACACCCGGGGCTATTTGAACCTGGCCCAGCTCCGGAAGCTCCGGGACGTCTTCGGCTGGGACATCGTGAACCACTCCGAGCACCACCGGCACGCCCTCAAGGACTACCTCGAGAAAGGGGACGAGCGCGGTTACGAAAAAGACGTGCTCAATGGGGCCCGCTTCCTCCAGGATAACGGCCTGGACACCGCGCCCAACTGGTACATCTACCCTTTCGGGGCCATCGACCGCCGGGTGCAGGACATGGTGGGGCGCTATTACAAGTTCGCCCGGTCCGTCCGGACCCAGCCCGAGGTCTTCCCCTTCGGGGACCCGCTCGCCGTCAAGGTCTTCTGCGTGAGGGCCGAGATGACCCCCGGGGAGATCATGGCCGCCGTCGAGGACGCCCGGGAGTTCCACCTGACGCTCCTCCTCGTGTTCCACCGCCTGGGGGCGACCTCCCGGGACTACAACGAGTACCTGCTGGACCGCTTCGAGGACTTCGCCGCCCGCCTGGCGGCCTCGAAGGTCCGGGTGCGGACCTTGGGCGAAATCGACCGGGACAACGGCGTCCCCCCCACCCGGCTCACCATCGTGGAGGCGAAGCCCCTCCAGCTCCGCCTGGACATCCGGTCCAACGGAAGGCCATGAGCGCATTGAAGAATCATGAAGTGGCGCAAGCTTCAGCTTGCGCGGTCACTCCGACCGAGCCGGTGGGGGTGGCGCAAGCTTCAGCTTGCGCGGGGAATCTCCTCCCCCGCGGGATACTCCCGGCGCTGGCCGCCTTTTCGAGGCTGCTGGTCCTGGCCCTGGCCTGCATCGGGCCGGGCGGCGGGGCGAAGGCCGAGGGGACGAAACCCGCCACGGTGCCCCACCCCGGTACGGCGACCGGGGCGGACCCCGTCGGCCGGCCCTTCGCGGAGACCCACGCCCGGATGACCGACAGCGAGTTTCACGATCCCTTCACCGACCCCGGCGTCATCGAGGACGCCTCCCGCATGGACCGGAGCCTGAGCCCCTTCTGGTGGGTCAACTCCGGTGGCTGCATGATCATCCGGGACGGCCGCGCCATGACCCTCCAGGGCGACCTCCCGGAGGATTCACGGTGGCGGGCCAAGTACGCGGCCGAAAGCGGCGACGACACCGACGGCGGCGTCCACCCCCAGAACATCTTCCGCCTCATCACCCGCTCCCGCTGGCGAAACCTGAGGCAGGAAGCCTATTTCCGAATCCGGCGCTACCACCTGAGCCGGGACGTCCACCGCGGCGAGTCCAACGGGCTGCTTCTCTTTTCCCGCTACAAGGACGCGGACAACCTCTACTACGCCGGTGTCCGCGTCGACGGGTACGCCGTCATCAAGAAGAAGATCAAGGGGGAGTATTACACCCTCGTCGACAAGCCGGTCTTCACCGCGGCGCAGCCCTGGGACCGGGAAAAAAACCCGAACCTCCTCCCGGAGGGCCGCTGGATCGGCCTGCGGTGCGAAGTCTACAACACCCGGGACGGGAACGTCCGGATCCGGCTCTTCCTGGACCGCGAGCGAAACGGGAAGTGGGCGCTGGTGCTCGAGGCCCTCGACCGCGGCCGGAACACCGGCGGCGGCCCCTTCCGCGGCGAGGAGCACGCCGGCATCCGCACCGACTTCATGGACGTGGAGCTGGATGACTATCAAATCTCCGACATCGGTTCGTAGAGGAAATGGACAGGAAAGGGAACCACGAACCACACGAACAAAGTCCCCAGTCTCGTTGACGATTCTTTTGCAAAAGGAAATGGACACCCGCCTTGCATTAACCCAAACGGCAAGGTAGAGACGTGGGTGTCCATTTCCTGCTATCCCACGAAAAATACAATTGAATAGTGAAAATAACCCTGTTAAAATAACACTAGATGACAATAATCCTGGAGATGCCGGGTGGACATCACGCTTTTCCAGATCTCGAACCCTTGGCGATACGGGCTGGCTTGGACTGTCCCGGAGATCCCGCGGCGGGTCACGCGGGAGATCCTCGACTGGATGCCGGAGCCGGAGATCCTGGTGCTCACGGGGGCCCGTCAGACCGGAAAGACCAGCATCCTGTACCAGTTGATCGATCAGCTCATCCGCCAACGGGGTGTGAGCCCAGAGGACATCAGTTTCTTCTCCCTGGACCTTCAGGGAACGGACTTTCTCCTGGAGGATCAGGGGCGTTTCCTGCGGTTTCTCGGTTCGCTCGACCGCCCCCGGAAATACGTATTCATCGACGAGGTTCAGCGGATGCCGGACCCCGGGCGCTTCGTCAAGGGGGTTCACGACCAGAGGCTTCCCCTCAAGTTTATCCTGACCGGGTCGTCCACGCTGGAACTCCGGGCCAAGACCGGCGAGCCCCTGACGGGTCGCAAGCGGGTATTTCCCGTGACACCCCTGACCTTCGGGGAGTTCGTCCGCACGCTGCCCTTTGGCGATACGCTCCCGTCCGACCCGCGGCCTTCCAACATCGGGCCGTGGATCGGCGCCCTCAACGACGCGCTGGACTCCTACGCCAGTTACGGGGGATACCCCGCGGTGGTGCAAACCCGGGACGCGCTCCGAAAGCGGGAACGTCTGCACGAGATCTTCGGCAGTTACCTGGAAAAGGACATCGCCGGCTTCCTGCGCGTCGAGAACCTCCCCGCCTTCCGGAAACTCGTCACCTGCCTGGCGGCCCAGGCCGGCTCGTTGGTGAACGTTCACGAACTCGCTGGGACCGTGGGCATTCACCAGGAAACCGTCAAGCGGTACCTGCACTACCTGGAGTCCACGTTCGTGATCCACCGGCTGCTCCCCTGGTGCGCCAATCCCCGCACCGAGCTGAGCAAGAGCCCCAAAATCCATTTTGCGGACCCAGGGATCCGAAACGGTGTCCTCGGGACGTTCACTCCGCCCTTAGGACGCCCGGACGGGGGCGCCGTCGTGGAAGGGATCGTGGCGGCCCACCTGCTCAACCGGCCGGGCCGTCAGGACCGGGTCAACTTCTGGCGGACGCAGTCCGGTGCGGAAGTGGATTTCGTCCTGTCCTCCACACGGGCCGAGCAGGCGGTGGAAGTCAAATCGGGGGAGCCCCGGTCCCTGAAGGTGGGCCGGGGGTTCCGCTCGTTCCTGGGCAAGTACGCGCCGCCCCGGGCAACCCTTCTGAACCGGTCCCGATGGGAGTCCGTGGACGTCGGCGGCCACCGGGTCGAGTTCGTTCCGACGGCGGTCTTTCTGCTCGAGGAAACGGACACCCAAGCCCCCTTTTTGCCGTTATCCTGAGCGCCAGAACGAATTGGGCAGACTCCCGAATCTCACTGCCAAGGTCTGTACGCTCCCTGCGTGTGTCTCCTCCGTGCCTCTGTGCCTCCGTGAGCGATCCTTCCAATTTCTTTCGCCAAGGCACGGGGGCACGGAGAAGATACGCCTCCGTTCGTGTATTCCGTGTATTTCGTGGTTCATTTTCCGGCTTGTCCGGGTCGGGGAAGCTATAATGGGAGTGTCCACCACCCGCGGGATCTTTTTCGGTTCCGATTTCGTAATCAGGATTCTATTTTCGCCCCGGAGGGGAAATCTCATGACGAAGACACGCTGGATCACCCTAACCTGCCTGGCCGGCCTGCTGGCCCTCGGTGCACTCCCGGCCCAGGACAAGCCGGCGACCCCGGCCCCGGAAAAGCCCGCGGCCTCGGCCCCCGACAAACCGGCCGCCGCGGCGCCGGCAGAGCCGCCTCCCGACCGGCCGGCGGAGAAAGCGGCCGTCAAGCCGCAGGACTTCGCCCCCTACTGCGGCGAGTACCGGACCGAGGGGAAGACGATGGTCTCGGTCTTCCTCATGGGGCCCATCTCCGCCCTGATCAAGCCCATGTTCATCGACTGGCGGTCCCTGCGGATGGGGGAACTCGCCGCCGGCGGCACGGACCGGTTTTTCAGCCCCCGGTCGCCCCAGGAGGCCGCGGTCCATCAGACGGACCTGGTGTTCGAGCGCGACGAGAGGGGTGAGGTCACCGGCCTGGTCCTGACCGAGCAGGGGCAGCCCCCGACGAAGGCCCGGAAGGTGGAAGCCTATCGCCGCGAGGCGGTCACCTTCGACAACGGGGACGTCCGGCTCGCCGGGACGCTGTGCACGCCCCCCGGCAAGGGCCCGCACCCGGCCGTGGTGCTGGTCCACGGCTCCGGGCCCGGCTGCCGGGAGCAGTTGGCGGTGATGGCGAGCTTTTTCGCCCTGAACGGCGTGGCGGCCCTCAGTTACGACAAGCGGGGCTGCGGAGAGTCGGGCGGCGACTGGAAGGCGGTGGACCTGGAGGCCCTGGCCGCCGACGCGGTGGCCGGCGTCCAGTGGCTGCGCCAACGCCCGGGGATCGACCCCGGGAAAGTGGGGGCGTGGGGCATCAGCCAGGGCGGCTGGATCACCCCGCTCGCCGGCGCCCAGTCGAACCAGGTGGCCTTCGTCATCAACCACTCCGGGCCGGGCACCAGCCTGCGGAAGCAGGACTCCTACATGACGGCCAGCATCCTGAAGCTGAGCGGCATCGCCCCGGAGGACATCGACCTGGTGATGGCCATGTACAACACGCTTTATGACTTCGGACGGGGCAAGGCCACCGCCGAGGCCCTGGACGCGGCGGCGGCGAAACTGAAGGGGAAACCGGGCCTGGAGCCGTACACCGAGTACACGTCCGCCAACATCAAGCCGGCCGAGCTGTACGCCCAGCAGGCCATCGGCGACCCGGCGTGGTTCTTCCACCTGGACCCCGACCGCGACGCCCTGGCGCCCTACAGGCGCCTGCGCTGCCCGGTCCTGGTGATCTACGGCCGGCAGGACTTCACGGTCCCGGTGGAGGAAAGCGAGAAGGCCATCCGGAAAACCCTGGAGGAGAGCAAGCACCCCGACTACCTGGTGCGGGTGCTGGAAAACACCGGCCACGGCCCGGCGCTGGTGGACGCGGCCAACCCGATGCGGCCCGCCGTGCCCGTGCGGGTCAACCCGGAGTACTTCGACCTCCTGAAGACATGGCTCCGCCGGCATGGCTTCATGCCGGGCCCGGCGGGCGCCCCTGGCCCGGAAGGCAGATAAACGGTTCCTTCCGGCCTGCGCGGAGGAAAAGGCAAAACAGACAAAAGGACCTAAAGGACCTAAAGGACCAAAGGGACAGCAGGAACAGGAAGGGGAAGGCCAGAGGACCGGCCTGCGAAGAATGGCCCGGAGGCGGCTTGCAACAGTCACCCGGGCCGCCCGGGAACGATCACATGGACTTGCCATTGAATGAAAGGCACTTGTCCGGTTTCCGTTTCAGACATACTGCTCTTTCAGCAGCACGGCGGCGGTCTCGTCGAGGAGTTCGCGACGGCGGACCTCGTCGAAGCGCTCCAGGAGATCTTCCACACGGAGGCGCCGCTTGTCGGCCCCGGCGTCGTCGTGGATCACCCGCCCCCGGTGCAGCATCACCAGGCGGTCGCCCAGGTTCACGGCCTGGGTCATGGAGTGGGTGACCATGAGGGTGGTGATGGCGTCCCGGGAGACGATGTCCATGGTGAGGCGGATGACCAGCTCGGCGGACTTGGGGTCCAGGGCGGCCGTGTGCTCGTCCAGGAGCAGGAGGCGGGGGCGGTTCCACGTGGCCATGAGCAGGGTCAGGGCCTGCCGCTGTCCGCCCGACAGGGAGCCCATGGGGGTGTCCAGCCGGTCCTCGAGCCCCATGCGCAGCGAGGCCACCCGCTCCCGGACCTCCGCTTTCAGCTTCCCGGAGAGGGACCAGCCGAAGCCGGGCCCCAGGCCGCGGCGCGACGCGACGGCGAAATTCTCGGCAATGCTCATGCCGGGGGCGGTCCCGCTGAAAGGGTTCTGGAACACCCGCCCGATGAGGGCCGCCCGCCGGTGTTCCGGGTGGCGGGTCACGTCCCGCCCGTCGACGAGGACCCGGCCGTCGTCGGGGACGAAGGAACCGGCCACGGCGCCGAGGAGGGTGGACTTCCCCGACCCGTTCCCCCCGAGCAGCAGGACGAAGGCGCTTTCGGGGATCTCGAGGGAGATGCCCTGGAGGGCCCGGACTTCGTTGGCCTCCCCGGGGTTGAAGGTCTTCCGCACGTCGGTCAGCTGGAGCGTGGTTTTGGGGTCCGTCGCCACGGTTCACCTCCCGGAAGCGCCGCCGGCCGGGACCGGGGAGGCTTCCGCCGCCCGCCGGGCCCGCCGGGAGAGTTTTCGGCCGAGGTTTCGGAGGAACTCGGGGAGGAAGAGGGCCAGCAGGACGAAAACCGCCGTCATCAGCTTGAGATCGTTTGGGTTGAGCCCCCACCGGAGGATGAGGGCCACGATGAGGCGGAAAAGCAGCGACCCCAGGAGGGTCCCCGCCAGGGCCAGGCCGATCTTCCGGGGGTCGGAGAAGGTCTCGCCGATGATGACGCTGGCGAGGCCGAGGACGATCATCCCGATGCCCATCTGGACGTCGGCGAAGCCCTGGTACTGGACCAGGAGGGCCCCGCACAGGCCCGCCAGGCCGTTGGACAGGGCGAGACCGAGGACGTAGAGCCGCTCGACGTTCCCCCCCTGGGCCCGCGCCATCTGGGGGTTGTCCCCGGACGCCCGCAGCATCGTCCCCAGCCGGGTCCGGTAGAAGGCCCACAGCAGCACGGCGGTGCCGACGGCGAAGAGGGCCGACAGCAGCAGAAACCCGACGTCGCGGGCCGGCACCGGCCACCCCAGGAGGCGGATCTCCGCCGAGCGGAAGAGTGTCGTGCCAGCCTTCTCGCAGACGGAGGAAAGGCTGACGGACTCGTGGAGGGAGATGTTGCTCTTCCCCATGACCCGGAGGTTGACGGAGTACAGGGCCGTCATGGTGAGGACCCCGGCCAGGAGGGCGTTGACCCGGAAGCGCGTGGCCAGGGTGCCGGTGACGAACCCGGCGGCCGCCCCGACCGCGGCCCCGGCGAGGGTGGCGGTCCAGGGGGAGTGGCCGGCGACGATGAGGCAAGCCGCGACGGCCCCGCCCAACGGGACGGTGCCGTCCACCGTGATGTCCGCCGAGCGCAGGATCCGGAAACTGAGGTAGGTCCCGAGGGCAAGCAGGCTGAGGATGAAACCCATGGTCAGGGCGCCGATCAGGAGGGTCATGACGCCACCCCCTCCCGGGCGGGGCCCGCGGGTGCGATCCAGCAGGCCCCCCGCCGGACCCGCGTGCAGCCCGACCCCGACGCCGGCCGGTCGTCGTGGAGCAGGTGGAGGACGGCCCGGACACCCTGGTCCTCGAAAAGCCGGTGGAGGGTGTCCCCCAGCGTGACGTACTGCTTCCGGATCGGCCGGTAGGGGAAGATCGCGGCGTGGAAGTGCCCCAGCAGGCCGTCCTCCGGACCGAGGCGGCGCAGGAAGGGGGCGGCCGCCGGCGAGGGGGCCCGGGAGGCGTAACCGGCGATGAGTGCGGACGTCTCGGGGAAGGCGGGCTCGGAGGTGAAGGAAAGCTGGTCCCGCACGGCCGGGAAGGTGAGGTCGAACGTCACCGGCGCCTTCGGCCCCCGCTTCACCGCGGCCCCCACGAAGGCGGCCGCTTCCACCGCCGCGACCAGGATCATGTCCGGGCGGTCCAGGAGACCGAGGCATTCGGCGACCAGGGCGGGCCAGCCGATCTCCTCCTCGGGCGACAGGGTCTCGAAGCGCACCAGGTGCTGAAAGCCGCCCGTGGCGGTGAGCCCGTAGACCAGAAGGAAGGGGAGGGGGGCCTCCCGCGAACCGAGGAGGTAGTCCGGGGTTTCCGCGTGGGGGGCGGGGTCGTAAATCGCCGCGCTCCCCAGGGCCATGAATTCCCCGTAGCGGCCGGCGGCCGCCGCCGGGTCGTCGCCCAGGGCCCCGAGGCCGACCGCCACGGTGTCGGGGGCCAGGGAAAGCCGGAATGGGGGACCGGGGTTCCCCTCCCGCGATGGGAGGGGGGGTGAGCCCCACAGGGCTGTTTCAAAGGGTTTGCCAGCGTCGAGACGATACACCTGGAAACGGGCCTGCGCGCTCTCGAACACGCTTTCCGGTTCCCGGCCGGGGCCGGGAAGGCCCTCGGATGCCGATGCGGGTGAGAACCCCTCGTCCACCAGGCTGCCCAGGCCCGCCATCGTCAACACGGACCGCGACGCCTCCGAGGGTCGGACGACGGTGAACCGCCCCCCCAGGGCGGCGGTCTGCCGGACACCGGAGACGATGACC
Organism: Acidobacteriota bacterium; assembly: GCA_018001935.1. NCBI lineage: Bacteria > Pseudomonadati > Acidobacteriota > Acidobacteriota bacterium. The sequence goes on along the minus strand of JAGNHB010000004.1, from coordinate 105,268 downwards.
CGGATCCCGGCGGAGCTGATGAACCGAACGTCGCCCAGGTCGAGGTAGATCCGGTGGTAACCGTCGTGAATCGCCTTTCGGACGGCCTTGTCCGCCAGGTCGCTCCACGAGGCGTCCAGGCGGCCCGCCAGGGTGATGACCAGTCCGTCGGCACAGGGGGTGGTGGTGATGTCCATCAGGGTATGACCTCGTCGGCGGTTTTCACGATCGCGTCGGGCAGGGTGAACCCCAGGGCCCGGGCGTTCCGGGTGGAGACGACCACCCGGTAGCTTGTCATGGGGGTGAACGGCACGCGCGCGGGAAGTTCCCCCCGCATGAGCCGCGCGGCCACGGCAGCGGCTTGCCGGCCGGCGTCCACGTAATCCCGGCAGAAGCCGAGGGCGGCGCCCTTCTCGACGCCCTCCCGGTTGAAACAGACCAGCGGGACCCCGGCGCGGCGGGCCGCGTCCGAGAGCGCGGCGAACCCGCCGAGGACCTGGTTGTCCACGATCTGCATCACGGCCTGCACCCTCCGGGCGCACAGGGCCGACGCCGCCTCCGGGATCTCCGACGGGGCGCTGACCGGGACCGCTTCAAAGCTCATCCCCCTCTCGATGCACAATTTCCGGGTCAGCGTCACGTTAAAGGCCGAGCTGACCTCCGCGGGGGAGAAGAGGGTCCCCACCTTCCGGATGGACGGGAAGTACTTTCGCAGGAAGTCCAGCATCTCGCCGTAGGCGCCGATCGTGTAGATCCCCGTGAACCCGGGCAGGTGGTCCGTGTCTGACCGGCCGGCTCCGAAAAGCTTGGGGTCGAGCACCGCGGTGAAGACGACCGGGATGTCCCCGGCCCGCTCCATGGCCACCTGCAGGACGGGGTTGGACACCACCAGGAAGAGGTCGTCCCCGGCGGAGACGCCGGCGTCGAAGATGCCGGGGAGGTTCTCGAGGCTGCCCTGGGCGCACGACAGTTGCAGCCGGTAGTCGCGACCTTCCACGAGCCCGGTGTCGGGGAGCCCCCGGCGCAGACCCAGGATGGCGTCCTCGCTGAGCCCCGTCTCGTTGAAGGAGACCACGTGAACGTTCCAGACCCTTTCCAGGGGCGGCGCCTTGCGGTGCAGGCCTGTCGGGTCCAGGATCACGTCGGCGGCGGCGGAGACGCTCGCGGGGATGGCCCATTCCGAACCGACCGACGACGACAGGGTGAGGTTGATCCCCACCTGGGTGGGGACCGCATCCACGATGGGTTCCCGGGAGGGTTCCTCCCCCGAGAGAAGGCGGGCGGCCAGGGCGCCGGTGATCTTGCCGCTGGCGTAAAAGTCCGCGCCCAGGCAGAGGAAGAGGCCGTCGGCCAGGTGGGCGGGTGTATGGGCCAGGATCGGGACCCGGGCCTGGGCGCAGGCCGAGGTCACGGCCGGCAGCGCCGAGAAGACCGTGTTGTCACCCCCGATCCAGACGGCGTCCGGCGGTGGGGAGAGCAGGGACCGGATGCCTTCCGGAACGTCGGTGGTGGTGGTCACCGGGACCTCCCGCAAGGCGATGCCCAGTTCGGCGCAGACCGCCCGCGCCTGGGCCACGGTGGACCGGGAGCAGTCCTCGGCGGGGTTCCAGAGGGTGCCGACGCGTTTCAGACCGGGGTTGACCTGGCGGGCCAGTTCAAAGAGCCGCCGCACGGGCTCCGCCGTGATCACCCCGGTGAGGTGCCGGGGGCGGGCGGAGGGGTCCCCCCGTTTCAGGCCGACGCCGGCCTGGTAAGGGTCCGTCACGACGGTGAAGAGGTGGGGCGTCCGCCCGTCCCGGTTGGCCCCGGCGAAGGACTGCAGGGCGGGGGTGGCCAGGGTGATCACCAGGTCGTAGCGCCCGTCCACGAGGGCCCGGGCGATGGAGTCAGCCTCCACGAGGCTCCCGTGGGCGTTGAAGAAGTCGATCTGAAGGTTTTTCCCGGGTACGAAGCCGTTCTTCCGGAGCGCCTCGAGGACCCCGCCGGCGGCTTCGTCCATGACGGGGTTGTCCCCGAACTGGAAAATCGCGATGCGTCTGCCCTTTGGCGCGGCGTTCTTCTCCCGTCGCCCCACGTCGGAAAGGAGAAGCACCGCGGCGGCCAGGCAGAGGAGGACGAGACCCAGGATGAAACGTTTCATAGAAAGGCCCTCGAGCATTTTCATGATAGCACTTGCTCCCGGGATGGGAAAGCGCGAAACGGCGGCCCGATACAACCCTCGCGCGCCGCCGGCCGGGGCGGCGCCCCGCGGCACGGTCTCCCCCCCCGGCGGTCCGAAGGGACGCGATTCCTTCGCCCATCCCAACGGGCTGGGCCCTCAAGGGCGGGTGTGTGGCGAAAAGAGCCCCGAAGGGGCGACACTCCGGGCGAAACCACCTTTCCGGGGATCGTCGCGGCCCTTCAGGCCGCCGGGGACGGGGAAAGAGGGGCGCGGTCGACCCAGGCCGATGACCTGGGCCGAGGGAGGCTGCGCCATTGGCGCAAGCAGGAAAGCATGGTTCCACCGGCGGGGATGAAACGTCCCTGGCGCATCCCTTGGACAGTGATGGCCCGCCGCGTCTTTAGCCCTCAGGGATCGTGCCTGCTGCGTCTTCACCCCGTCACGGGTCCGGTCGTGACCGCCTCGGATAACCTGGAATCCGTTTGCGACGGATGACGGATATCCTCATCCCGCCGGAAACCGAAGGGCCTGCGGTTTCGTATGCCTCGAGACTTTCGGCAAGGAGCGGATCATGCGCCTTCGATCTTCGGTCGGTCTCGTCCTGCTGGCAGGGTGCTTTTCGTGGCTTTCGGGCATGGCCGCCCCCGGGGCGCCGGCAACCTCGCCGCCGGGCCCGCCGGCCGGGGCCTTTCTGGCGGTCCCCGACGGGAAGCTCTGGGTGGAAAAGGCCGGCGAGGGGCCCGCGGGGGTCCTCTTCATGCACTGGGGGCAGGGCGACCGGACGGAGTTCCTGTCGGAAGCCGCGGTCTATGCCCGGGCGGGGGCCGTCAGCCTCTGCCTCGACGCGCCTTGGGGACGGCCCGACCCGTGGCGGCAGATCGGCGAGGACGTGACGCAGCCCGAGCGGACCCGCGCCATGTACGTCCAGACCGTGATCGACCTGCGCCGCGCCGTGGACGTCCTCCTGGCGGAGGGGGTCGACCCCGCCCGGATCGCCTTCGTGGGGCACAGCTTCGGCGCCACCTGGGGCGGCTCCCTGGCAGGGGTGGAAAAGCGCATCCGGACCTGCGTCCTCATGGGCGGGCTGCCCAACGTGGCGGACTTCTCCGCCTCCGGGGCCCCAAAGTGGGACGCCCTGAAGGCCCGGATGACGGCCCTGGTCGCCGCGCCGCTCCGCGAGGCCTACGCCCGGGCCGTCGGGCCCGTCAGCGCCGTGAACCTGGTGGGCCTGGCGCCCCCGTCGTCGGTGTTTTTCCAGTTCGGGACACAGGATTCCTACATCCCCCGCCAGGCAGCCCTGGACTACGTCGCCGCCGCGAAGGAGCCGAAGCGGGTCGGGTGGTACCCGTGCTCCCACGAGTTCCTGGACCTCGAGGCCACCCGGGACCGCCTGTCCTGGCTCGCCGCCGAGCTGGGCCTGAAGCTCCCCCCGCCTGTCCCGGCAACGCAAGGCAGGCGAAAGTGAAGGTTATCGGAAGCCCGGTCTACGCGGGCTTGCCGTTGTGGAAAACGTACGACACCTGGTTGGGCATGTCATGGAGATGCCGGGAGGAGGGGAATCGCGAAAGCCAATGAACGCCACCGTGTCCGGGTCGACCGTAAAGCGAGGGCAGACAAGCTGGACCCGGACACCTGCGAGGCCCATATCCGGTACATCCGGGGCTTGGCGTCCGAGACGGAACGCTGCGCGGGATGCTGAACAAACCACCCGTCCGGGATTCGGGGAAAAGCCGATGGGAACACATTATCCCGAAGGGATTAAAGAATTTAGCCGGTGGGTGCTCCGCCGGAGGCGGTGCTCCCACCGGGAAACCGGTCCGGTTGACGGGCCGCGCCCCGGAGGCGGCGCCTGGATCGTTCGTGGTATTCCGGCACCCCTCCGGGGTGCGGCGGGTTTATGGGGCTCCTACCGGTGGGAGTTCGCCCCTCCGGGGGAACTCCCACCGGCTAACCTCTTCAATCCCTATGGGATAGGAGATCCGTGAGCGTTGTTTCAGGAGACCCTTGAAATGACCAATCACGAAGACACAACAGAACAGGGAACCCCGACAGGGTTCGGGTCAACCGGGAGCACCGGGGCTCTCCAGGAGCAAATACACAACCCATCTTTGTTTCGCCGCCTTGGAAGGCGGCGCCACTTCCCCCGAACGGCCCTCCATGCAATCCCACAAACCATAAGTATTTATTAGTGATTATTAGTGTTATTAGTGGTTAAACTGTCCCTTTCCCATCAGCGGCCCGCCTCGCCGAGGACGTCGCGGGCGATGTCGCGGGCGGCGTGGGGGCGGCCGGCGGCGCGGGCGCAGCGGGCCATCCGCTCCAGGCGGCCGGCCTCCTCGAGGAGCGTGCGGATCTTGGCGGGCGCGTCCTCGGCCTCGTAGAGCCGCGCGGCCGCGCCAAGTTCCAGCACGTACTCGCCGTTGCGCTGCTCCTGCCCCGGGATGGGGTCGATGAGAAGCATCGGCCGGCCCTTGGCCAGCACCTCGGACGTGGTCAGGCCGCCGGGCTTGGTGATGACCAGGTCCGACGCGTCCATGAGTTCGTGGATGTTCTTCACGAAGCCGAAGACCATCACCGGCATTTCCGCGGACGCCGCCTCGGCCTCGGCCTTCTCCCTCAGCTTCTCGTTGGCCCCGGCCACCACCAGGAGCTGGGCGCGCAGCCCCGAGCCCCGGAAGGCGCGGACCATCTCCACCGCCGGCCCCACGCCGTAGCCCCCGCTCAGCAGCAGGACGGCGGGGAGGTCCGGGTCCAGGCCGAGCTTCCGGCGCGCGGCGGGGGCGGGGTCGCCCGACGCGAAGACGGGGTCGATGGGGATGCCCGTCAGTTTCACCCGATCCGCCTCCTTGCCTCTCCGCCTCAGCTGTCGCTCGGCCTCGGGGCAGGCGACGTAGTACCGGCGGACGTGGTCCACCACCCAGAGCCCGTGGACCCCGAAGTCGGTCACCACGCAGTAGAGGGGGACGTCGGTCTTCCCCTTCGCGATGCGCGCCGAGAGGATCTCCAGGGGCATGAAGTGGGTGCAGACCACGGCGTCCGGCGCGCACTCCCGGAAGAACGTCTTGAAGTCGCGGGTGTTGAGGGCGTTGAAGAGGGTCCGGACCGTCCGCTTCCAGGGGACGCGCAGCGACTTGTCGGACTGGCTGTACAGGTAGCCCCACAGTTCGGGGGCCCGCCGGACCACGTCCAGGTACCCCTTCGCGTAGGTCTTGCGGAAGAGGGGCGCGGTGAAGTCGAGGATGTCGCGCACCACGGGCTCGGCGCCCTCGGCGCGGAAGGCCTTCTCGAGCGCCTCGGCGGCCCGGCGGTGGCCCGCCCCGGCGGACGCGTGCAGGATCAGGATTTTCATGATTCCCTCCGGAAAAGCCGGCGCAGCCCCGGGGGCTTCCGGCGGTAGGACAGGGTCACCAGCACGGCGCCCAGGGCCGTGGTGGAGAGGTAGTCGGCGGGGACGCCCAGCAGCCAGTGCTTGTGCCAGGGGACGTGGGCCGGGTTGAACTTCGCCAGCCCGAAGGCCGGGTTGAGGACGAACCAGAGGAAGTCCTCGAGGATCCAGAACAGCATGATGCAGCCCAGGACGCGCAGTTCGAGGCGCCCGGAGAAGGTCCCCGACAGGAAGATCCCCAGGTGGAAGACCAGGATCATGAAGGCGAAGACCCACACGTGGTAGCCGGTCAGCGCCCGGCCGCCCCAGAAGAGGTCCATGAGGGGGTGGCGCTCGATCCGCCAGGTGGGGAGCCCCGCGGCCCAGCCGGCGGCGCCCTCGATCTGGATCTCCACGTTGGCGAAGAAGAAGGCGAGGACCCCCACCCACCCCAGCACCGCCGCGGGCCGCCCGTACCAGGGGAGAACCTCCCGGTCGCCGGGGGTTGCCGTGCCCGTTTGCCGCTGGTCGTTTTCCGCGATATTCAAAAGACTTCACCCCTTCCCCGGGCCGGCCCCGCTTCCCGCGATTCTACCCCATCTCCGCTTCGAAACCAACCGGCTGGAGAAACCCAAATCCGGATCGACCGACCTCGGGGCCGGCTTTCACCCCCGACTCTCGACCGATTATCACCCTGGTCTGGTTTCCTTTCCTGAAAAATGGGCAGACGAGCGGTCACGGCCACGAGGCGATCCGTTGGGGAGCGGGTTTTCAAACATCACCCCGGATCGGTCGTAAGATGGGGTTGAGGTTTCCGGCGGCGGCAGAGCGTTCCCGGGGACCCGGAAATTTCGGCGAGGAGGACGGGAGATGAGCCAGTGGATGCGACTCCGGCCCAACCCGGGCCGGCGATGGGTTGTCCTGGGGGTGCTGCTCCTGGGGACGGGGTTCAACCTTATCTGCCCGCCCTGGTACGCCGTCCGGACCGATGAACCGAAATCCCTTCACACGTCCGTGGGCGCCTGGCCGCTCTGGTCGCCGCCGACGGCCCGGGACGCCTTCGAGCGGCTTCAGGAGCGATTCCCGGACCGGATCACCGGCTCGGCGGACGCCCTCCCGCGGGCTGACCTGGAGCGCCTCTACGCGGTCCGGTTGAACGTCGTCCGCTACGTCCTCCACTGGGCCGTCCTGGCCCTCCTGGTGGCCTTGTTACCCTTCGCCTTCCGTCGTCGTGCTTCCGGCGCTCCTCCATCCCCCATCATCCGGGGTTCCTGAGTAGCCCGCGTGTTGAATCGGCGTTGACGCCGTCGTGAACGGGGACTGTGGGTGTCCCGCCAGGGGCGCTGCAAACGAATCAACCCGGTGGACGGACCGTGCCGTTCGGTTCATGTGGTACAATGCAAGCATCGTCGCAGGGAATCCCGTGGAGGCAGGGTGGACGAGCGTCGCTGGAAGGGCCTGGTGGGGCGGCTCGGCGGGGAGCCGGCGCGCGATGCGGCATTCCCCCGGATCGCCGAGGCCTATCGGGAGGGGCGCAGCCGGGTCCTGCGGGCCTTTCTCCGCCGCCGTCGCCTCTACCGCACGGATCTCTTCGAGGCCCGCCTCGGCGCCCTTGCCCGGGCGAACCTGCGCCGTGCCCTCGCCCGTCCCGAAAACCCGCCGGTGGGAGGAGTGCCGTGAGAAAACGGATCGGTTGGTGCCTGGCCGTCCTGCTGGGGATCACGGTTTTCGCCGGCGAGAAACCGAAGGCCCGCCCGTCCCCCCTGATCAGCCCCGCCGCGTTCACCCGGGCCTACGCGAAGGCCTGCCGGGAGTCGATCCCCGACGTGCAGGTCCAGGTTGTCCGGGACCTCGAGGTGAAGGTCACGGCCAGGGATACCGGCGAGTTCATGGCCTATCTGTCCAATGCGTACGATTCCTACCGGAACGATCCCGACAGTCGGGATAACGTCATCCGGGCCCACGTGGCCGTCATGAAGGAGAACCTGACGCAGGTGAAGGCCCCGGTGGACAAGTCCCGGATCGTCCCCGTGATCAAGGACCGAATCTGGCTGGAGGGGGTCATGGCGTCCTCTCCGCTGAAGGATGCGAAGCCGGGGTTTGGTCTGGTTTTCGAGGAGCTGTGCCCGGACCTGCGGGTTGTCTACGCGGTGGATACCGACCAGTCGGTCCGTTTCCTGAAGGAGGAGGACCTGGAGGCCGTCAAGGTCCGGCGGGAGGAATTGCGCGAGCTGGCCTGCAAGAACCTGCGGAGGCTCCTGCCCTCCCTGGACCGGGCGGGAGGCGACGGGGTGTTCCTCCTCGAGGCGGGAGGGATGTACGAGGCCAGCCTGCTGCTGCTCGAGTCGATCTGGGACCCGGAGATCCTTCCCGTTCGGGGGGAGTTTGTCCTGGCCGTTCCCACGCGGGACATCCTGATGATCACCGGAAGCGAAGACGCCGACGGGTTGAGAAAGGTCCGAAAACTGGCTCCCAGGATCTGGGAGGAAGGTCCCTACAGCCTCTCGCAGAAACTCTTCGTCTACCGCAAGGGAAAGATCGAGGAATTCCGGGAATGACGGTCCGCCCGTAATGGCACTACTTGGGGGAGGCGAGATCCCCGTCGAGGAAATAGATCCCGAGATCCTTCTCCGTGACGACCCGGTAGACGCCGTCCTTCTCCACGAGTTCGAGGACGGAGCGCACCTTGCCGCCGTGACCTTCCTTTTCCGCGCCGTACTCCTTGTCGTATTCGGCGACGACCCGGTCCCCGCGACGGTACACAAGGAAGTTCGTGCACGTGAACTTCAGCGTGGGGGATTTCGCCAGCAGCCTGCGCTTTTCCGCCATGACCGCCCCGACGGGCAGGACCTTGCTGTAGAAGAAGAGTTCGTCCGCGCAGGCGTCGCGGAGGGCCTTCAGGTTTCGGGCGGTGACCGCCGCCCAGTAGCCCGTCACGAAGCGGGTGAGTTCCTCCGCCTTCGCGGGCGGGAGGCGCCCGGCGCGGACCTGGGCGAGCTTGGCCCGGAGGCCGTCGATCAGGGTGTCGATGGGCACGCCGTCCTCGTCGCCGTACTTCTTCTTCGTGAAATCCAGTTTCCAGGGGGCGGGGTCCAGGGCGGGGTCGAAGGCTTCGATGACGTAGGCGTGCGCGTCGCCGTAGTGGGCTTCCCTGCCCATGCGCCAGACGAACTGCGCGATGAGGAAGGTGGCGTTTTGGGTGTCGTACCAGAACTGGAAGTTGTCCGTTCCGCTGAAGCTGGTCCGGGCCTTGAAGCCGGTGTCCTTGTCCAGGCCGATCACCATGCAGCGCCCCAGCATTCCCGAACCCCCGTGGGACGACAGCCCGTACAGCAGGATCTCCCGGGTGCCGTCGCGGTCGAGGTCGTGCACCACGAGCCCGTCGAGCCGGAGCAGGGTCGGGTGGGTCTGCCCGGCCAGTTCGGTGCTGAACTCGTACACCGGCCAGCCGGGGTCGGGGTCGGAGCAGCGGAAGACGTAGTTTTTCCCCTCGTGGTGGGACCGAAGCTCCACGATGGCGGGCTTTTCGCGGACGGCCCCTTCCTCCCTGACGTCCTCCACGAAGAAGTCGAGCCGGACCGTCCAGCCGGGGGCGATTTCCACGTCCTTGCCGGCCTGCAGGACGTACCCCGGCGGAGGCCCCTCGGCGAAGGCGGAGGGGATCAACGGCCCGAGCGACAGCAGGGTCGCCAGGACGACACCAGATGCGCGAAAAGAGAATCGTTTCATGATCACCTCGTCCAATGTGGTGACGCAAGCCAAGGCCTGCGTCCGGCGTGAGGTCCGGCTTTCCCGGCATCACGCAAAGCCGCCAAGTCACAAAGTCTCGCAAAGCTAAGCCGGGGAAAAAGTTGACTTTCTTGGCGAGGCTTGGCGTCTTGGCGCCTTTGCGAGAGACCTTGTTGCACCGACAAGCCACGGCGGTGCCACGAAACGTGTCGCCGCACTCCCGAGCGCGCGCGTTCCGAAACCCTTTTCCCAAGCGGGATCGCACTTCCGGATCGTCGCCATCTTCACCTCCGGGCCGCCTCAGTCCGATGAGTGGAGCGGGAGGACGACGTAGAAGGTGCTGCCGCGGTCGGGCTCGCTCTCGACGCCGATGCGTCCCCCGTGGTGCTCGGCGATCTGGCGGCAGATGGCCAGGCCCAGGCCCGTGCCCCGCGGTTTCCCCGTGAGGGTGTCCCCCAGTTGCCGGAACTTCTCGAAGATGGTCTCCCGGTCCTCGGGGGCAATCCCGATGCCGGTGTCCGTCACGCGGAAGCGGATCCCGTCGGGTTCCAGCGACGCGCCGCAGGTGATGGTCCCCGCCTCGGTGAACTTCACGGCGTTGGACAGGAGGTTGATGAGCACCTGCAGCAGGCGGTCCCGGTCGGCCCGGACGGCGGGGAGGCCCCCCGCCACGTCCCGCTCGAAGGCGAGGCCCTTGAGGCGCACCAGGGAGTCCGTGGCTGCCATGGCACGGTTCACCAGGTCCGCGGGGTCCACCGCGCGGAAGTCCCAGTCCACTTTTCCCGCCTCGAGCTTGGCCACGTCCAGGAGATCGTTGATGAGGGCGGTGAGCCGGTCCGCCTCCTGGGTGATGATCTGGAGGTTCTCCTCGATGAGGCGGACGGTCCGGTCGGAGTTGCCGCCCTCCCGGGAGATCTGGGGGACCACCACCCCGGAGAACTTCTTCTGCACGATCTTGGCGAAACCCAGCACGGCTGTCAGGGGCGTGCGGATCTCGTGGGCGGCCATGTTGAGGAACTCGGTCTTCAGCCGGTCCATGTCCTGCAGCTTGTCGTTGGACTGCCGGAGCATCTCGTTCACCCGGCCGAGTTCGTCCTCGAAACGCCGCCGCTCGGCGATCTCCGCCTCCAGTTCCTCGGTTCGCCGGTGCACGACCTGCTCCAGCGCCACCTCGCGCCGCTTGAGGGCCCGGATCCGCAGCAGGAAACCCCCGGCCGTCAGGAGGATCACCGTGAGCGCGGCCAGGACGCGGAACCACCAGGTCTTCCAGTAGGGCGGCCGGATGACGACCCGCAGGGACGCCCCCTCCAGGTTCCAGACCCCGTCGTCGTTGGATCCCCGGACGCGGAAGACGTACTCGCCGGGGTCCAGGTTGGTGTAGGTGGCGGACCTCGTGTTCCCCGCCGGGATCCAGTCCCGGTCGAATCCTTCCATCTTGTAGGCGTAGAGCGTTTTCTCGGGGTGGGTGAAGTTGAGGGCGGCGTACTCCAGGGAAAAGACCGTGTCCTCGGGGGCCAGGACGACCTCCTTCATCTCCGACACCTCGCCGCCCAGGTCCACCTCGCGGTTGAATTTCCGCAGGCCGGTGATGACCACGGGGGGGACCGTCGGGTTGTCCCGGATCTCCTCGGGCCGGAAGGTCACCAGGCCCGCGATGCCGCCGAAGATCATCTCGCCGCCGGGGGTCATGGAGAAGGCCGCCTGGTTGAACTCGTCGCTGGGGAGGCCGTCGGCGGCGTCGTAGGTCCGGAACGTCCGCCGGGCGGGATCGAAGCGGCACAGGCCCTTGTTGGTGCTGAGCCAGAGGCACCCCGCGGCATCTTCCAGGATGCCGTACACCACGTCGTTGGGCAGGCCGTCGGGCTGGCGGAAGGAGCGGCACCGGCCCGTCCGGCGGTCGAACAGGGCGAGCCCGCCGCCGCCCGTGCCGATCCAGAAGTCCCCCGCGCGGCTTTCCCGGATGCACCAGACGGTGTCGGAGCCCAGGGTCCGCGGGTCCGACGGGTCCTGGCGCCAGGTGGTGAACCGGCCGCTCCGCCGGTCCAGGCGGTTCAGGCCGCCCACCATGGTGCCGACCCACAGGGACCCCTCGCGGTCCTCGAAGAGCGAGACCACGAGGTCCGAGCTCAAGGCGGCGGAGCCGGCGGGGAAGACCGTGCCCCGGCCCGTCTTCCGGTCCAGGCAGGCCAGACCCCCGCCGTAGGTCCCGATCCACAGCGTGCCGTCCCGGCTTTCGAGGAAGGTGAAGATGTTCTCGTTGAGCGGGGCGGGCCAGTCGCGCCCCACGGGGTCGAACCGCCCGGACGCCCCGTCGCGCCGGAAGAGGCCGCTGCCCCAGGTGCCGACCCAGAGCGTGCCGTCCCGGTCCTCGTGCAGGGAAACCACCCGGTCGGCCACGTGACGGCCCGGGCGGGTGAAGGGTTCCCGGATCAGCGTCCACTGTTCCGTCGAGGGGTCCTGGAGGCACAGGCCGGCATCGGTCCCCACCCACAGCCGTCCGGCCCGGTCCCGGAGCACGGCGTTGACCGCGTCGTCGGGGAGGCTGTCGGGGACGTGGGGATCGTGCTTCCACACGGTGAACCGTTTCCCCGACCGGTCGCAGGTGTTCAGGCCCCCGCTCCAGGTGCCGATCCAGAGCATGCCGGCCTGGTCCTGGACGATCTTCGTCACATAGTTGTTGCTCAGGCTGTCGGGCCGGCGGGGGTCGTACTGGAAGGCGATGCAGCGGCCCGTGGCCCGGTCGAAGAGGTGGAGCCCCTGGTCCGTCCCCACCCAGAAGTTGTCGTCCCGGTCCTCGCACAGGGTGAGGACCACGCTGCCGCGGAGGCCGCCCGGCGCCACGGGGTCGTGGTTGAACACGGTGAAGCTTCCCGTCCCGGGGTCGAAGCGGTTCAGGCCGCCCTCGTCGGTGCCCACCCACAGCGTTCCCCGACGGTCCTCGTAGACGCTGAGGACCAGGTCGCTGGAGAGGCTCCCCGGACGGGCCGGGTCGTGACGGTAAACCGTGAAGTCCTTCCGCCCCGGGTCCAGGCGGTTTAGCCCGCCCCCGTAGGTGGCGACCCACAGCACGCCCCGACGGTCTTCCAGGGCCTGGACCACGGCGTTGTGGGAAAGGCTCCCGGGCCGGGCCGGGTCGTGGTGGAACCGCTCCCAGGCGCCGGTCGAGGGGTCGAAACGGTTCAGGCCGGCGTCGGTGCTCAGCCAGAACCGCCCGCCCGTGCTTCCGTCGATGGACATGCTGACGTCGCTGGCCACGCCGGCGGCGGACCGCGGGTCGTGGCGGTAAACGGTGAAGCGCCCGGTCCGGCGGTCGTAACGGTTCACCCCTCCTCCGCGGGTGCCGACCCACAGGGCGCCCGCGGCGTCTTCCCACAGGCAGCGGACGTAGTTGGCGGAGAGGCTCCCGGGGTCGCCCGGCACGTTCCGGTACACGTGGAAGCGGTAGCCGTCGTAGCGGTTGAGGCCGTCCTGGGTCCCGAACCAGAGGAAGCCCCGGCTGTCCTGGAGGATGGCGGTCACCACGCTCTGGGACAGCCCCTGCTCGATGGAGATCCGTTGGAAGCGCACCGCCCCGGGTTCCACCCCCTTGGCCGCCGCGGCGGATCCGCAGGCCAGGGCGATCCCCAGGAAGGCCACGAGCCCCGCGGTTAGCGGCCCGAAGTGCGATCGCGGTATGCCGGCACGAGAATGAAGCACGGTACGAGCCTCACTCTGGAAGAAGTCAGGAGACAGGAGTCAGAAGACAGAAAGGAATGCCTTTTTCCGTTGACAGGCCGATCGCCATCCCGAATCTCCTTCCCCTCACAAATCTTCCAGCAGGTGACCCATTTTCTCCTTCTTGGTTTGCAGGTAGGCGCGGGCGGACGCCACCGGCTCAACCTGGAGGGGGACACGCTCCACCACCCGGATCCCGGCCTTCTCCATGGCTTCGATTTTCGCGGGGTTGTTGGACATGAGGCGAATCCCGTCGACCCCGAACCACCGCAGGATCTCCGCGCAGGCGCCGTACTCCCGCTCGTCGGCTTCGAAGCCGAGCATCTCGTTGGCCTCCACGGTGTCGGCCCCGCGGTCCTGCAGGGCGTAGGCGCTGAGTTTGTTGAGGATCCCGATGCCCCGGCCCTCCTGGGGGTGATAGATCAGGAGGCCGCACCCGCTCTCGTGGATGCGCTCCAGCGCGGCGTGGAGTTGCTGGCCGCAGTCGCAGCGGAGGGAACCGAGGGTGTCGCCGGTCAGGCACTGGGAGTGGATGCGCACGAGCGGGACCGGGCTCGCGGGCCCCGGTTCGCCCCGGGAGAGGATCACGTAGGCTTCCCCCGTGGCCAGGTGTTCGAAGCCGTGGATGCAGAACTCCCCGTAGAGGGAAGGGAAGCCGGCCCGGGACGTTTCCCGCACGCCGAGGGGTTTCGGGGGAGGGGACACCATGTCAGTTTCTGACCTCCACGCCGCCGAAGATGGCGCAGCCGCGGACGATGAGCCGCTGGGGCGGTCCGTCGGGCACCCGGAGCGGCCGGGTGGCGTCTTCCATGCCGCCGAGGATGGGGGCGCCCTCGAGGGACACGGTCCAGGCCGCGGGGACCCGGATCTCGATCCCGCCGAAGAGGGCGAAGACCCGGATGACGGCGGTCTCGTCCCGGATGGCGGCTTCCCGGAGGTCCACCTCGCAGCCGCCGAAGATGGCGGTCAGCTCGCCGCCCCGGAAAGCGGTGGCGTTGCAGGCGCGGGTGAACCCGCTGAAGACCGCGAACCCCGTCAGGGTGTCGTTGCCGTGGACCTGCCGCCGGTTGGCCTCCCGCTTGGCCACCGCCTGCCACATGATGACGCCCCCGACCAGGACCAGCGCCAGGGGCCACCAGTCGCGGATGCGGATCACGAGGATGTCCAGGTTCCGGAGCAGCAGGGCGGTCCCCACCACCACGATCACGAACCCGCCCACGCGCCCGGCGGCGCCGTCCGCCTGGAAGAGCTGGGCCAGCCCGGCGGCGATGAGGATGACGGGCCAGTAGTGGAGCACCTCGCCGGCCCGGATTACGTCCAGGTTGTGGAGGAGGATGACGATGCCCAGGAGGGCGAGCGCCAACCCGAAGATCAGGAAAGGGTTCGCCTTGTACCCGATCGACGGGCCTTGCTCGCGGGGGCCTGGATTGTCCATGGGGCACCTCCCGGGTGATCTGGGCCCATCATACTCCGAATCCCGGAGCCGTGCCACAGTTTTCCCCGTCGTTCCCACGGGCCCGGAACCGTTGATCCCGGGTGCGGGTTGTGGTATGTTCCTCCCACGTCATCCCCCAAGGAGGGTCCCATGGAACGCGCCTCGAATCCCGCCTCCCGTCACTCGGCCGACCGCGAACGCGCAGGGTGCGGATGTGCCCTGTCCCGGGCCGTCCTGTTCCTTCTCCTCCTGGCCTTCGTGCCCCTCACCGAGGCCGGGGCCGCGAAGCTCCTGATCCTCGGTCTTGACCGGAACCTGGAGGACACCGCCGACAACACCTACAGCTCGGCCCCGGTTCTCCAGTCTCTCCTGGCCGGGCTGGGCCAGGCGGACGTGACCCTGGTCCGGGTGGCCATGAACGACCACGCCACCCTCGCGGCCTTCGACTACAGCCCGTACCGGGCGGTCTTCGTCTGCAACGCCATGAACGTCTTCACCCCCTACTCCCACGTGTTCAACGCGGCGGAGGGGCAGCGCCTGGTGGACTACCTGAACACCGGCGGCAGCGTCTACATGGAAGGGGGCGACGTCTGGTACCAGGACCCCGCCGTCAACGGCGCCTTCAACTTCCGCCCGGCGTTCGGGGTGAACAGCGCCGCCCAGGCCACCGACTCGCTCTACCGGATCAAGGGGAAGACCGGCACCTTCTTCGCCGGCTTCCAGTTCGACTTCAGTTCCACCCACGGCGGGTTCCGGGACCTCGTCACCGGGGCGGGGAGCGCCCTGACCGTCATGGAGAACCACACCAACGCCAGCCCCCCGGCGGTGACGGGCGCCTGGGTGGCCTTCGACGGCCCCGTGTACAAGTGCATCGCGAGCTGCATCCGGTTCTCCGGCCTCCAGGACGGGGCGGGGGGCAACACCCGATCCGCGCTCCTGGCCAGGGTCCTGGATTTCCTCGGCGTCACCAACCCGGCCCGGTCCTACTACTGCCCCCACGTGTACACCGGCGCCGCGTGGTGGACGCGCCTGTCGGTGGTCAACCTGGGGCTGACCGATTATCCCCTGACCCTGACCCTGTACAACCCCTCGGGGCAGGTGGTGGACACGCGGACGGTGAGTTCCCTGGCCCCGAAGGCGCAGTACTCCGCCGCCATGGACGAGCTGTTCGGGCCGGGCATCGCCGAGCAGGACCTCTGGCTGCTGGTCTCCACCCGGTCGCCGATCAAGGGCGCCCTGGAGTTCGGAACCCGTGACGGCCTCTCCCAGACGGGCCTGCCGCTGTCGGAAACGGCCTTCGCCAGCGCCGTTTTCCCCTACGTCTACATGAACCAGGACACCGTCAGCAGCTACTACACCGGCATCACCCTCATCAACACGGAAAACGTCACGGCCACCGTCACCCTGCGCGCCTACAACGAGGACAACACCCTGGTGGCCACCACGGACCCCCCCATCAACATCCCGCCCAAAGGGAAGTACGTCCGCCTCATCAACCAGGTCTTCACCGGCCTCCCCGACCCCTCGGTGATCCGGATGATCATCGCCTCCACCACGGTGAACAGCCTGGTGGGCTTCGAACTCTTCGGCAAGTGGGGCGAGATGGGCCTGGCGGGGCTTCCGGCCGTCCAGCGGACGCCGCCCGCCAGGGACCTCGCCGCGCCGGAAGGGCCGCGGGGCCCGGACGAGACCGTTTACCTCTATTACAACGAGCTTCCCCCGTCAGAGAGCTACTACACGGGCGTGACCTTCTCCAACTTCGGTTCGCAGCCGGCCACCCTCACGGCGGAACTTCTGAACGGGATCGGCGTGGTCCTGGCCTCGAAGGAGTGGACCGCGGTCCAGCCGCTCCAGCAGATCACCCGGAGCGTGTGGGACGCGGTGAACACCGCCCCGCGCAGCGACGCCGCCCGCCTCCGGGTTCGTGCGGAGGTGCCGATGGTGGGCTTCGAGCTGCTCCTGGCGGGGAGCGGGACCACCTACCGCTTCGACGGCCTCCCCGCCGTGTCCTCGGGGAGCGGGCGAGTGGTCTTCTCGGTGGTGCCGGCGGCGGCCACCTTCGATCTCCGGGTGCGGATCTCGAACCTCCACTACCAGTCCAACGGGGTCACCCTCGAGGTTTACGACGCCCAGGGAAGCTCCCTCGGCGCCTACCCCACCGAGTTGCCCTACGCGGGGAAATACGACCTGGCCCTGTCTTCCCTCTTCCCCGGGGTGCTGAATTCCATTGCCTGGCTGGAGGTCCGGGGGACCGGCACGCTCGACGCCAGCCTCTTCTACCCCGCCCTCGACCAGACGCGGCTCGGCGTCGTCGCCGGCCAGCCGTGGGAGTAGCTGGAAGAACCGGGTATTCTGCCGGGGAGGCGCGAGTACGGCTCGCCCGGGCGGCGGGAAGTTCCTGGGCAGACGCTCTGCTCTCGCCGCGGGCGGGGGCGCCCGAAGCCCGCGGGAATCGCTTCCCCGAGGATCTTCAGCATCGGGAGTTGTGATGGGCCTGACGAAGATGCGTTGTCTGTTCTGCTGCCTCGGCCTCCTGGCCCTGGGGCGGGCCGGGTTCGGCCAGGGAGAGGTCCGTCGCTTCGAGATGAGCTCGAAGGCCACCGGTGCGACCTACGCCGTCGAGGTGGTGCTTCCCGCCGGCGCCTTGTCCGGCGGCGCGAAGTATCCCGCGCTCTTCTGCACCGACTGGTTCATCCTGGGGGACTACCTCAAAGCCCTGCCGAAACTGATGAACATGGGGAGGTTGACGGAGCCGTTCATCCTGGTGGGGATCGCCGGGCCCGCGACCATGGACGCCTGGGCCACGGCGCGGACCCGGGACTTCACCCCGGCGCGACCCGCCGACGAGTACTCGAGGAAGAACACCTACCCGCCGGCCCTGGAACAGGCGGGAGGCGCAAGGAAGTTCGCCGCCTTCCTCCGGGACGAACTCGTGCCGCGCGTCCAGGCCGACTTTCCCGTCGATCCCGCCCGGCGGGGGTTCCTGGGTTATTCCCTCGGCGCCTTGCTGGGGGTGTATCTGCTGATGAACGACCCGGCGCTCTTCGACACCTGGTTGCTCGGGAGCCCGTCCCTCTGGTTCAACGGGTTCGAACTGGTCACGGCCTTCCACGACGCGCCGGCGAAAGGGCTGGAACCGGTCCGGTGGATCTACCTGTCCGTGGGGGAGGAGGAGTCCTGGGAGATGCTCCGCGGCTTCGGGGCCCTTCGGGACGCCCTCCGGGAGAAGGGGTTCGAAGGGCCCCGGATGAAGGCCGAGATCATCCGGGAGGCCGGCCACGTCGGCGCCATGCCCATCGCCCTCTACAACGGGATCCGGTTCCTCCTGCGAGGCCGGTGATCCGCTTCCGGTCGGGATGAACCCTGCCTCCCGGCCCCCTGCCGGCTTCACCACCCAGGCCGGGCAGGCCGGTTTGGACTTCAGCCCTTCGGGGCCCTCGAGAGCCGGTTTTCCGTGCGGAGGTATTGCCCCTGCGACATACTCTGGAACTCCCGGCAGATGGTCACCGACATGACCTATCCCCCCGATTTCACCACCCTCGGGGCTTTCGACAGCCAAAACGCGTGGGTCGCCAGCCGGTACGGCGCGCCCCTGGTTCGGACGACGGACGGCAGGGCGACCTGGCAGGCTGAGTCGACCGGGGCGAACGTGTCACTCAATGCCCTCCGCATGTTCGATTCCGACCACGGGTGGATCGCCGGGGGAAAGGCCACCGTGCTTTTCCCCGCCCGTCCCCTCATCGCGCGAACGACCACCGGCGGCCAGTCCTGGACCACCCTGGCGCCGGATCGCCGGGGCGCGCTCTCCGACGTCGTGTTCAGCGACCTCCTGAACGGGTGGGTGGTCGGCCACCAGGGCCAGGCCTTCCGGACGGCCGACGGCGGCATGACTTGGGAACGGCTCGACACGGGGGTCACGCAGAACCTGCTCGCCGTCCGCTTCGGGGACGGGAACACCGGCTGGGCGGCCGGAGCGGGGGGGACGGTCCTCAAGACCGCCTCGGGAGGCGATGTCTGGGCCGTGCAGGATTCCGGGACGTCCGAGGAACTGCGCGGGCTGGTGTGCCGGGGGCCGGGGAAGGCCTGGGCCGTGGGGAAAGCCGGCGTTGTCCTTCGGACCACCCCGGCCGGGGACACGGCGGCGCCGTCGCTGGCGGTCGCCACCCCGCCGGCGGGCCAGGCGGTCACCCCGTGTTCCTACCCCGTCACGGTCAGCGGACAAGCCTCCGACGTCTCGGGGGTCCGGGTCAAGGTGGGCCCGTTTTACGTCCTTCCGACCAAGGGGACCTTCTCCGTCCCGGTCTACCTGACCCAGGGCGCGCGGGAGTTCCGGGTCCAGGCGGTGGACAAGGCGGGCAACGTCACGGAAACCGCCGTCCCCCTCTCCGTCGATCTCGGCATTCCCGCCCGTTCGACTGCCTACTCCCTCTGTTCGCTCGTGTCCGGGGAGGATTACCTGACCCGGAACCCCTGCACGGTGACCTCCCAGACGACATCCGATGTCGGCAACTGGTACGCGGAGTTCACCTCGGAACTGGACGGGTACCTCTCGGGGGGTGAGTTCGGTTTCGCGCTGGTGGCCGGTTCGTACGACGCGCCGGCCACCTGCGAGGTCGAATGGTTCGCGGAGCGCGAGGGGCGATCGGAACGACTGGCCGGAACCGCCTTCCCGGTTCACACCGACGGGTATTACGTTCTGTCCCAGGGTTCCGCCTGGGCTGACCCCGGCGTGGTGGTTCTGAAAGGGCAACGACTGCGATTCCGGGTGAGTTTCTCCGGCCCCGGGGCCATGGCCTGGGGAGGGCCGTATCCCAGCACGCTGAGCCTTCCGGTGGGGCTGACCCTCGTCCCCGGCGGCGTTTACTTGAGCCCCTTCTGCTCCAGGAGGGCGTCGACCTTGGGTTCCTTGCCCCGGAAGCGGAGGTAGAGGGTCATGGCGTCCTCGGTCCAGCCCCGGGAGAGGACGTGCTCCCGGAAGGCCTTCGCCGTGGCCGGGTCGAAGACGTTTCCCTTCTCCTTGAAGGCCTCGAAGGCGTCGGCGTCCAGGACCGCGCTCCAGAGGTAGCTGTAGTAGCCCGCCGCGTAGTCGCCGCTGAAGATGTGGCGGAAGTAGGGGCTGCGGTGCATGGGCGGGATCAGGTCCGGCAGGCCCATCCGCTCGAGGGACGCCTTCTCGAAGGCCGCCGCCTCGGGCTCCTTCGGCTCGGCGAGCAGGTGCCAGTCCAGGTCCAGCCGGGAGGCGGCGGCCAGCTGGGCCATCTGGTAGCCCTGGTTGTAGGTGTCCGACTTCCGGATCTTCTCCACCAGCGCCGGGGGGATCACCGCGTCGGTCTGGTAGTGCCGGGCGAACACCGCCATCACCCCGGGCTCGCTGACCCAGTGCTCCATGACCTGGCTGGGAAGCTCCACGAAGTCCCAGGTCACGTTGGCGCCGCCCAGGCTGCGGTAGCGGCACTTCGACAGCAGGTAGTGGAGGGCGTGCCCGAACTCGTGGAAGAGGGTCTCCACCTCGCCGTAGCCCAGCAGCGCCGGGGTGTCGCCCACGGGGCGGGAAAAATTGGCCACGTTGAACACGATGGGCATCACGTTTCGGCCCCGGTCGGTCCACTGCTCGCGGAGCGCCCCGCACCAGGCGCCGCCCCGCTTGCCCGGGCGGGGGTGGTAGTCCTGGTAGAGGAGGCCGAGGGTGCGGCCGTCCGCCTCCTTCACCTCGTACACCCGGACCTCGGGGTGGTAGACGGGGACGTCCTTCCGCTCGACGAACTGCAGGCCGTAGAGGCGGTTGGCCACGTAAAACGCGCCTTGCCGGACGTGGTCCAGCTCGAAGTAGGGGCGCAGGGTCTCGTCGTCGAGGTCGAAGAGGGCCTTCTTCCGTTTTTCCGCGTAGTAGCGCCAGTCCCAGGCGGCCAGCCGGAAGCCGCCCTTCTCGGCGTCGATCATGGCCTGGAGGTCGGCGGCGTCGGCTTTCGCCTTCGCCAGGGCGGGGGCGAGCACCTGGTCCAGCAGGGTGATGACCCGGGCGGGGGTTTTCGCCATGCGGTCGTCCAGGGTGAAGTCCGCCCAGGTGGGGAAGCCCAGCAACCGGGCCTTGCGGGCTCGCAGGCCGGCGATTCGGGACAGGATGGCCTTGTTGTCCTGCGCGTCGCCCCGGTCGCAGCGGGTGATGTAGGCGTCCCAGACTTTTTCCCGGAGGGTCCGCGCGTCGGCGTAGGTCAGGAAGGGAACGAAACTGGGCGCCTGGAGGGTGATCACCCACTTCCCCTCGAGCCCGGCCCGGGCGGCGGCCTCAGCGGCCGCCGAAACGGCGTTTTCGGGAAGCCCGGCGAGGTCCTCCCGGCGGTCGATGACCAGCCGCCAGGTGTTGACCACCTTGCGCAGGTTGTCCCCGAAACGCAGGCCGAGCAGGCTCAGTTCCTCGTTGATCTTCCGGAGTTCGTCCCGGTCCTTCCCCTCCAGCAGGGCGCCGCCACGGATGAAGCGCCTGTGCGTCCGCTCCAGGAGCATCGCCTGCTCCCGGGTCAGTTTGAGGGTCTCGCGCTTGTCGTAGACCGTCTTGACGCGCCGGAACAGGCCGGGGTTGAGCGCCACGTCGTCGGCGTGGGCCGAGAGGAGCGGGGCGACGGTCTTCGCGATCTCCTGGAGCCGGTCGTTGGTTTCGGCGGAGGTCAGGGCGTCGAAGGCGGCGCTCACCCGGGACAGCAGCTCTCCGGAGTCCTCCAGGGCCTCCACCGTGTTGACGAAGGTGGGGGCCTTGGGGTTGTTCACGATGGCCGCAATCTCCCGGTCGTGCCGGGAGACGGCCTCCTTCAGCGCCGGCAGGAAATCGTCGGGCTTGATCCCGCCCCACGGCGGGACGCCGAAGGGCGTCTTCCAGGGGGCCAGCAGCGGGTTGGTCCCCGCCGCCGCCAGGACCGTGCAAACCAGAAGGAAGGCTCCGAAAATCATCAGGCGCGCCATGGATATCTCCTTAATCCGTTGTTTTATCGGCCAGATATAAGCAGACTCAGCCTCACGCCAGGACGCGAAGCCGCCAAGTCTCGCAAAGAAGCCGTGAACTCTCTTTCTCTTCCCGGCGAGGCTTTGCGTCTTTGCGCCTTGGCGTGAGGCTTTACACGCGATCCTCCCGGAACAGCCCCGGAATCGTGTCACCCCGCTGTATGATAACGCAAGTCAACAACGGCGGCAAGGTCCCGGGGATTCCCGGGACGCCATCCAGTCAGAAGCCATGGATCTGGCGGAGGGCCTCGTAGACGACGATCCCCACGCTGGTGGAGAGGTTGAGGCTTCGGACGGGCCCCCACATGGGGATGGTGTACGTCCGGTCGGCGAAACGCGCCAGGAGCGGTTCGGGCAGGCCCCGCGTTTCGCAGCCGAAGAGGAGCCAGTCCCCCGGCGAGTGGGCGGCGCGGGTGTAGGGGCGGTGCACCCGGGAGCTGTAGAGGAAGAAACGGCCGGCGGGTTCCGTCTCCAGCAGGGCGTCGAGGGATTTCCAGGTGCGGACGTCCACGTGCTCCCAGTAGTCGAGGCCGGCCCGCCGGAGGTAGCGGTCCTCCACGCGGAAACCCAGCGGCTCCACCAGGTGGAGGCGGCAGCGGGTCGCGGCGCAGAGCCGGGCCACGTTGCCGGTGTTGGGCGGGATCTCGGGCTCCACCAGGACCACGTGGAGCACCGGGGCGGGTGGGAACGCCGCCGGGGCCGGGGTGGGAGCGCCGGTCATGCCCCGGTGCCCTGATCCGTGCCTTCCATGAGGTTCGGGGTTTCCTCCGGGTCCGGCGCTTCCCTGGCGGCCAGTTCAACGCGACGGTCCGCCACGCGGGCGAGGCCGTCCGCGTCGCCGGTCTCCCGGAAGAGCTTCTCCGCCCGGGCCAGGTCGTCCCGGGACAGGTAGTGCCCGGCGATCTCCCGGATCTTCGCGGTGTCGCCCAGCGTCCGGTAATGCCGCAGGGCGTTGGAGTGGTCCCCCTTTTCCAGGAAGAACCCGGCAAGGGCGCGGGGGCCCTCCGGGTCGTTGGCGGCGGCGAAGGCCTTCTCGGCGCCCTGGGGGTTTCCCGCCTCCAGGAAACGCCGCCCCACGGCGGAAAACTCCGCGGGCGGGACCCCGCCCTCGAAGAGCAGGTCGAGCGTCTTCCGGACGTCGCCGAAACTGCCGCCGGCCACCTGCCGGTCCAGCACCCGGCGCAGGCCGGGGGCGTGGAGGGCGACCCGGTACAGCTCGGTCGCCTTCTTCAGGTTGTGCTTCCGGAAGTAGTGGTCGGCCGCCTCGACGATCCCCGGCGTGTACTGGTGACGGAGGTAGACCTCGAGGGCCTCGTCCACGCGCCCGGCCTCGAAGTCCGCGCGGGCTTGTTGCACGTCTTTTTTCTTCTTCGAAAAGGGGAGGAGCCAGTCGGGCATGGCGAAACCGCGGTGCGTCAACCCGGCCTAGAGCGGGGCTTCCGTCGTGATCTCCACCGGTAGGGCCTCCTCGCCCCGCTGGATCTTCATGGGGATCTTCTCGCCCTTGGGCTTGCAGAAGTTGTAGTAGATCCTCTCGAACACGAAGGCGTCCGCGGGGTTCGCCAGGATCTCGGTCACGATGTCCCCCGGCTGGAGGCCCGCCTTTTCGGCGGGGGTCCCGGGGATGACCTGCTGCACCACGATCCTGCCGCCGGACTTGATCACGTACACGCCCGTGGAGTTGAAACAGTCGGGTTCCTTCAGTCGGTCGTTGGGGACCAGCGTCACCTCCGACCGGGGGAAGTCCAGGTAGCAGGTGAAACGTTTCCAGAGCCCGCAACCGGCCCAGCCGGAGCGGTGGTTCGCCAGGGGGTGGTTCTCCGGGTAGCGCAGGACGTGGACGTAACACGGGAGGGCGGGGATTTCCCCGCACCGGACGGACTGGGCCAGGAAGATCCACTCGGGGATCCCGTAGTACAGGCCGAGCGACAGGGCCTCCACCCGGCCGGCGGCCTTCCGGGAGAGGGTCTCCGCCCCGGGGCACTTCTCGGACAGCAGGATGCAGGTGTCGGAGGACGTGGTGAATTCCAGGGACGTGTTCACGTCGTCGATGGTGAAGGGGATTTCGTAGACGCCGTGCTGGTTGGTCAGGGGGATGGGGGTGCCCTGTTTCTCCAGGGCGAAATCCTTGGGGTGGAGGATGCGGAGGTTGTCACCGTTGAGGTCGAGGGCGACACAGTTCTGACGGAAGAAGTCGCAGCCGAGGATCCCGTGGATGGCCAGCTGGACGTTGGCGCAGGTCGGGATCATGTCCGTGGTGAGGAAGATCCGGTTCTTGAATTCCGCGACGTTGCCCTGTTCGCGGAACTGGAACATCGGCACTTCCACGAAGCCGAACTCGTTGATGGGGTACTTGACGGCCTTGACCAGGGTCCCCTCGGACATGAGGCCCAGTTGCCCCGCGATGGTGCGGTCGATGACGGAGAAGGGCAGCCCCAGGTCCACCAGGAAGGTCAGGGCCGGCGAGTTGCCGATCCAGGCGCTGACCAGGGGGAACCCGAAATACTTCTTCAGGGTGAGACGGTAGGGTTTCTTTTCGCTGGGGGAAAAGCCCCTGTTCTCCGTGGGCAGGGCGAAGAAGGCGTCGCCGCCGCCGCCGACCTGGATCTCCTGGATGGTGTATTCGGCCGGATTGGCGGCCTGGTCGCGCACCTTGGCCGGGAACTTGACGCCCTTGGCCTCGCGGTACTCCTCGAGAAGGATCGTTCGCGGCGCCCCGTCCGCGTCGGTGAAGGCGAACGACTGGATCAGGAAGGTGGCGGGCGAGAAGCGGATGTCCAGCCGGATCCCCTCCTCGAGGGTGACCTGGACGGTGAGGGCGTCGGGGCCTTCCTGCAGGCGGGCGCCCGGCCGGTCGAGGTCCTTGAGGTACTGCAGGCTCAGGACATAGCGGATCGCCTGGTACTCGGCCAGCTCGTCCGACTGGAGGGGCCTGACCCAGCCCATGAGGTTGAGCACCTCCCCCGTCTTGCCGGTCAGGACCGCTTTCTCCCTCCACTCCCCGAACTTGTGCTCGACGGCGAACCGGTCCGCCCCGGCGGACATGAAGGTCACGTCGCCCTTGAGGTTGTACTTCGAGACGGTGCCGGTCATCTGGAGGCGGTCCACCCGCCCGAGGGCGTCGAGGTCGGAGGCGAGCGCCGCGCGGTGCTTCTCGAGGAGTGCGGCGACATCCATGGCCGACAGGGCCAGGAAAGAGGCCGAGGCGAGGAATGCAGCCAGAATCAGCCGAAACATGCCTTTCATGACGATGCTCTCCGGTCCGAAGATCTCTCGCGTAACCCTTCTAGTTACCACATCGAGAGGAATGCCACAACGAAAATCGGGGAAGGTCCCCAAAATCCTTTCTCATCCGCCCGGTTACCGCCGCCGTTCAATCGGACTTCCGCTTGAACAGGATGTTGTCCGTCACGCGGAAACGCCCGACCTTCGCGGTCACCATGACCAGGGCCTCGTGGTGGATCTTGTCCAGGCGGTCCGCCGTCTGGGGGTCCAGTACGCCGGCGAACATGACGGTCAGGCCCGCCGGTTTCGAGAGGGTCTCCTGGAGGGAGCGGAGGATGCTCTTCACCGAGGTCTCCCCCCCCAGGAGCGTCTCCCGGCACCGGAGGAGCGCGTCGGAGATGGCCATCGCCGCCTGGCGCTCCTCCGGCGTGTAGAAGCGGTTGAACGACGAGTAGGCCATCCCGCTCTCGTCCCGCACGCAGGGGGTGAGGACCACCTCGGTGCTGAAGGAGTAGTCCCGGACGATGCGCTTGAGCAGGAGGTAGTCCAGGTAGTTCTTCTGGCCGATGATGAAGAAGCTCGGGCGGAAGAGGTTGAGCATCTGGATCAGGGACGTCCCCAGGCCCCGGATGTAGTTTGCGCTTTCGATGCCCTCGAACTGCTGCAGCAGCCGCCGGCACGTGGCGTAGGTCCGGTGCGCGGGCGGGAAGATGTCCTCCCGCCCGGCGAAGAAGGCGTAATCGACCCCTTCCGCCTCCAGGATCTCGCGGTCGGAGTCCCGGGCGGCGTCGAAGGCGGCAAGCACCTCGGGGTCCGTCACCAGCATGGGGTTGGCGAAAACCATGGCCAGGACGGTGTCGGCCATTTCCTTGGTCTTGCGGACCAGGGCCAGGTGCCCTTCGTGGAGCAGGCCCATGATGGAGATGAAGCCGGTTTTACCCTCGCTGCGCCGAAGGGCGGAGACGATCTGGGGGATGGCGGCCTTGCTCTCGATGACGATCATGGCTACCCCTTGGCGGTGGGCGCGTAGTACTGGATCCCCACGATGGATTTCGAGCGGATGAAGCCGGCCAGTTCCTCCACGTCGGAACCGGGGGAGAAGATGTCCATCCGGGTGTTGTCGATGATGAGCACGGGGATGCGGGTCCGCTCCTGGTACTTGTAGAAGAAGTGCTCGTAGGCCTCCATGAGGTTGGTCAGGTAGGCGGGCGTGATCCGCTTCTCCTGGGCCTTGTTCCGCTGCTGGACCCGCTTGAGGAGGATGTCCAGCGGGGCCTTCAGGTACAGGACGAGGTCCGGCTGGACGAGGTAGTCGCTCACGGCGTCGAAGAGGTTCTTGTAGATGAGGAGTTCGGCGTCGTTGAGGTTGACGTTGGCGAAGATCTTGTCCTTCTCCAGCAAAAAGTCCGAGATCACGCACCCCCCCTCGGGGAAGGTCCGGGTCAGCACCTTGAGGGCGGTGACCCGCTGGGCGAGGAAGTAGAGCTGCGCCCGGAAGGCCGCGCCGGGCTTGCGCTCGTAGAACTCCTCGAGGTGCGGGTTGTCCCAGGGCTTGTCCAGGACCGTGCGGGTCTGAAAGCACGTCGCCAGGCGCTCGGCCAGGGAGGTTTTCCCGGCGCCGATGCACCCTTCGACGATGAGATACTTGAAATTCATGTCGTCCCTGCCCGTCCTTCGGGCCGAAAACCCCTGGCGGGATCGGCTCTCGACGTATAAATTATAGACAACTCACGGGGAAACTGCAATATCGTTCCACGCGCCCGGTGTCGGGGCACCGCGCCAGCAGTTCCTCGATGGTGAACCCGAGTTCCGGGTGAAAAAAGTGCGGGGCGATCTCGGCGAGGGGGACCAGGACGAACCGTCTCCCCGCCAGCCTCGGGTGGGGGATCTCCAGTTCCGGGGTCCGGTAGACGCCCTCCCCGTAGAAGAGCAGGTCGAGGTCGAGGGTCCGGGGCGCGTGCCGGTAGGGGCGGCGGCGCCCCGCGAGCTCCTCGACCTCGTGGAAGGCCCGGAGCGCCTCCCAGGGGCCCAGCCGCGTTTCGAGGCGCACCGCGCAGTTGAGGAACCACAGGAGGGGGTCCGGGCAGTCGACGGGCTCGGTCTGGTAGACCGACGAGACCGCCTCCAGGGCGAAGCCGGTCCGGCGGAGCGCCTCCACCCCCTGCTGCAGGTTGGGCAGGCGATCGCCCAGGTTGGACCCGAGACCGGCCAGGATCGTGCTCAATACCACCTCCTGCCCAGCTTCCGCAGGGGGCCGAACTCCCCCACCCCGCGAAGGTAGAGCGAAAACCGGAATTCCCCGTCGTTGGAGCGGTAGGCCAGGTTGTAACGGATGTACTCCGCCGAGAACCCCATGCAGTCCAGGTGGTAGTTCAGCCGGACGTAGATGTTCTCGGCCGCCCCGGTCTCGTGGTTGTAGGCGATGTTGAAGTCGCCGCTGAGCCCCTTCCCGGGTCGGCCGAGACCGAAGGAGGCCTGGATGTAGTGGTTGCGCAACCCCGCCTGGTCGTAGTTTTTCAGCCGGACGAAGGCCACGGAGGTGAACAGCCAGTCCCGGGCGTAGGTGGACGCCACCGACCAGGAGCCCATCCCCTTGCGGACGGAGTCGTACTCCGCCCGGACCTCCCCCGAGAAGCCCGGCGTCGGGGAGAAGGACAGCATGGCCTGGAGGGGGGAGAAGCGCCGGGGGCCGTCCACGGAAGCGTACGGGCTGAAGGAGAGCCAGGGCGAGATCCGGTTGTCCTGGCCGGTGCGAAGGTCGCCCCCGCAGGAGGGGTCCGCGAAGTACTTCTGCCGCAGGGACAGGGACACCCACTCGCGGGTGGAGCCGCCGCTCCGGCCGAACCAGCGGCTGGTGAGGAAGTACTCCACCTCGTTGGTGTTGGCCAGGGCGTCGAGGTAATCGAAGCGGATGATCCGGTCGAGGGGGTCGGTGTGGGACTGCCACCGCCAGGTCGCGCCCATTTCCACCACGTGCTTGATCACCGTGCCGCCCAGGCGCCAGAAGCGGTACAGGCGCGGGCCCTCGAGAAGGACCTCGAGGGCGGCCATGCGTCGGAAGAGGGTCTCGCGCGCCGTGGTGACCGTCGTTTCACCGGGGGGGCGCTGCGACCGGAGGCTGTCGCTGTAGTAGGTCCCCCGGACGGACGGCTGGATGGCGATCCGCCCGTAGTCGCCGAGCTGGATGGGGATGAAGAGGCTTGGGTGGACGTCGGCCCGCCACAGGGGCCCCCCCGTGGTGAAGGTCCTCTCCTGCGGGTCGCCGGGGTCGGTCCAGTGGGATTCCTTCGTGAGGATCGACAGGCGCCCGTCCATGAAGAACCAGGCCGGGGCGTCGGCGAGTTGCCGGCCGGTCAGGGAGAAGTAGGCCTCCGGGAGCGTCCGGGTGAGGTGGCGGGCGTCGGGGAGGTACAGGCGGAGACGGTCCAGGAGCACGTGGACCATCGTGGTGTTCCAGGTTCGGATGACGTCGCCGCGGAGGATCTCGTCGGGGCGGACCAGCCCCGTGAAGCTGTCGGCCCAGACCTGCCGGAACAGCATGCTCGTGGTCATGTTGGCCGTGAAGGCCCCCCGGACCCCGTTCCGGAACCGGAACACGGAGTCGGCGGAGAAGGCGGTCCCGCCGGCATCCTCACGGTCCTGCACCGAGTAGGTGGCGAGGTCGATGCGGGAGTCTTCCGAGAGGGCGGCCCGGAAACGGGTGCCCACCCCGAAACCCCGCTGGGAGTAGTACTCGCCGGTGAGGGTCAGGTCCGCGCTGCGGCCGAGCACCAGGAAAAGGGAGTCGGCCACCTCGGTCCCCTTGAGGTTGGAGTGGCCGGCACTGGGGATGGTCAGGCCGGACTTGCGCCCATCCTCGAGGACCGGGAACTTGACCCAGGGGAGGTAGAAGACGGGGATGCCGAAGAAGCGCAGGACCGAGCCCCGCAGCGTGGCGGTCTTGTCCTTGACGACCCGGGCGTGGCTGCAGGAGAAGCGCCAGTGGGGGTGGTCCTTGACGCAGGTGGTCAGCTCGCCGTCCTGGAAAACGTAGACGTTCTCGGCCTCGCGCTCGCTTTTCCCCGTGCTGAAGCGGTAACCTTCCAGGTTCCCCCGCAGGCCGGTGAAGACGCCGGTCTTCCGCTCCACGTCGAACTCGAAGCGTTCCGCGCTGACCTGCTCGGCCTTGCGGCGGAAAACCACGTGGCCCTCGCCCGCGGCCTTCCGGGTGTTGGAGTCGTAGGTCACGACGTCGGCCCGGATCTCGATGTCCCGAAAGGTGATCACCACGTCCCCCTCGGCCTGGAAGACCCCTTTCTCGGAGGTCTGGGTCCGGGACCGGATGCTGACGCTCCCGTCCTGGTAGGGGATCAGGGTGACGACCTCGGCCGGCGGGCCGGAGACGGCGTAGACCGCCCGGGGAGACGCCGTGGCGGCCTGCTGGGCGGGCGCGGATGCCGGGGGCGCGGCCAGGAGGAGCAGGAGGAGCAGGGCCGGCGCCGCGCGGGGCGCCGAAAGGGGCCTGCGTCCGCCGTCGGGTCGAAAACCGGGATAGGGGTGAGCTGCCATACCGTCCGCTCCCTGTCACATGTCCAGGCCGATGTCGAGCCAGGGCGCCCGGGTGACGACGGCCGAGGTCGAGATGAAATCCACCCCGAGGGAAGCCAGGGCCGGCAGGTCCTCCAGCCGCACCCTGCCGGAGACCTCGACGAGCGCCTTCCCCGCGATCACGGCCTGCGCCTCGGCGATCCGCCCGGGGGGCATGTTGTCCAGCATGATGATGTCGGCCCCGGCCTCGACGGCCTCGCGGACCTGGTCCAGGGTGTCCGCTTCCACCTCGACGCGGACCGTGACGGGGGCGTGGGCCCGGGCGCACCGGACGGCTTCGGTGATCCCGCCCACCGCGGCGATGTGGTTGTCCTTGATCATGACGCCGTCGAAGAGCCCGAGGCGATGGTTGTGCCCGCCGCCGACCCGGACCGCGTACTTTTCGAAGTAACGGAAACCGGGGGTGGTCTTCCGGGTGTCCAGGAGGACGGTGCGGCTGCCGTCCAGCGCCGAGGCGAAGCGGCGGGCCTGGGTGGCGATCCCGGAGAGACGCTGCAGGATGTTCAGGGCCGTTCGCTCCCCCGTCAGGAGCGCGGGTGCGGGGCCCCGGACCGTGGCGATCCCCTCGCCCGGGGCGAGGGTGCTCCCATCCCGCCGGGAAACGCCCGCCCACGCCACGCGGGGGTCGAGGGCCCGGAAAACCTCCAGGGCGAAGTCGAGGCCGGCCAGGGTCCCCGCCTCGCGGGCGGCGAACCGGGCCTCCACGACGCGGTCGGCCAGGCCGGGCAGGCAGCCCGTGGTCAGGTCGCCGGGGCCGATGTCCTCCCGGAGAAAACGTCTGATTTCGCGTTGCACCAGACTGTTGTTCATGATCATTCCGTCCAGGTGATGGCGGGGTCGTCACCGGTCCCGGCCCGGACGACGTTCACGTGCCGGTTGCCCGACCCGGCCTTGCCGGGGTGATCGGCCCGGAAATGTCCGCCCCAGCTGCTTTTCCGGGCCCTGGCCGACACCGCGACCAGCAGGCCTGCCTGCAGCGACCGGTCGGTTTCCAGGGCCGCCAGCGAGCGGGGCGTCCCGAGCGCGGCCCGCATCGCCCGAATCCGGTCTTCCGCCGCGGCCAGGCCCTCCTCGGTGCGGATGATGCCCACCCGTCCCCACATCAGGTCCCGAAACTCCGCTTTCAGCGCTTCCGCCCCGGGGTCCGGCCCCAGGGCGACGGTCCCGGCGGGGCAAGCGTCGGGCGGGGAGGGGTCGCCGCCGTCCCCGGGGGCCAGGAGGCCGGGGTTGGCCACCAGGTTCTCCCCGGTGTGCTTGCCGAACACCAGCCCCTCCAGGAGCGAGTTGCTGGCCAGCCGGTTGGCGCCGTGGACGCCGGTGCAGGCGGTCTCGCCGCAGGCGAAGAGCCCCCGGATGCTGGTGCAACCCCCGAGGTCGACCTTGACGCCGCCCATGAAGTAGTGGGCCGCCGGGGAGACGGGGATGGGTTCCCGGGAGAAGTCGATCCCCTGGGCGAGGCACCGGGCGAAGAGCCCGGGAAAGCGCTTCCGCAGAAACGTCGCCTTGAAGTGGGTCATGTCGAGGAGGACGTGGTCTGTTCCCGTGGCTTCCATCTCCCTCAGGATCGACCGGCTCACGACGTCCCGCGGGGCCAGTTCCGCCAGGGGGTGGAACCGGGGCATGAAGCGCTCGCCGCGGAGGTTCCGGAGCAGGCCGCCTTCCCCCCGCATGGCCTCGGAGAGCAGGAACTCGGTGCACCCCTCCCGGTGGAAACTGGTCGGGTGGAACTGGACGAACTCCATGTCCTCGATGACGGCCCCCACCCGGTAGGCCATGGCGAAACCGTCCCCCGTGGCGAGTTCGGAGTTGGTGGTGCGGCGGTACAACCGCCCCGCGCCGCCGGTGGCCAGGACGGTCCCCCGGGACCGGATCCGGTACACCTCGCCCGAGCCCAGGTGGGCGGACACGGCCCCCCGGCAGGTCCCGCCCTCGACGTCGAGGCCCACGGTCGCAACGTGCTCCAGGATGCGGATGTTTTCGATGGACCGGGCCTTCCGGGCCAGGGTGGACATGATCTCGTGGCCGGTGGCGTCCCCGTGGGCGTGCAGGATGCGGTTCATCCGGTGGGCGCCCTCGCGGCAGAAGGCGAGCCGGGACCCCTCCCGGTCGAAACGCGCGCCCCAGGCGATCAACGTGTTGACGCAGACGGGACCCTGCTCCACCATGTGCCGCAGGGCCTCCTCGCGGCAGAGGGAGTCGCCGGCGCTCATGGTGTCCTGGAAGTGGAGGAAAGGGGAGTCCTCCTCCCGCATGGCCGCGGCGATGCCGCCCTGGGCCTTGTCCGTGTTGCAGTTGAAGAGTTCGCCCTTCGTGACCACCAGGACGCGGTAGGCCTCCGCGAGGGGGATGGCCGCGCTGAGCCCGGCGATCCCCGAGCCGATGACCAGGATGTCCGTGTTCATCGCCGCCGGCATGGGTCGTCTCCTTCCGGGGGATTCTCGCACAGATCACCGCGATTGCAAAGCCCAAATCAAACGAGGGTTGACAACACCGCCCGCCCCGTCTACACTGACGCCGACGCGCACGGGACGGCCATGATGTTGAAAGAAGCTCCAGGACAGGTCGAGGAACTCCGGGCGAGAGACGATTACGGGAGAGGGTGGTGGTTCTGCGTTCTGGCCCTCTTCCCGTCGGCCGTCGTCTCGGTGGTCCTGCTCCGCGAGCGGGTCGAGCCGTGGATGTGGGTGTCCGCCGCCGCCTCCGTCCTGACGGTCCTCGGGGTCATCCTGAGCCTTTTCAAGCGGCGCCAGGCCGCGGTGCGGGTTGGGGCCCCCGCCGAGGGGGAAGCGGCGGAAAAACCCGTCGAGGGGGAGGCGCCGGCGGCCCGGCCGGCCGAGCAGGGCCCGGCGGAGGAGAAGTCGGCGGAGATCAGGCCGTCCGCCCTCGACGAGGTCCAGATCAACTTCTTCACCCACGCCGTGGAACTCCTGGTCATGAGCCTGGAGGGGGACATGCTCCCCATGAGCCACCTCCGGAACGTGGCCCGGTACGCGGACATGATGTCCCGGCAGGTCGGGCTCTCCGAGGAAGAGCGGCGCCAGGTCCACTTCGCGGCCTTGCTCCACGACATCGGGATGGTCAAGATCCCCCGCGAGTCCCGGGGGAACCCCAACCACTTCAAGCTGCACCCGGCACTGGGGGCCCAGATGGTGTCCCGGGTCCATCTCTGGCAGGACCTCGTTCCCGCCATCCGCTACCACCACGAGAACTACGACGGCACCGGGTACCCCGACCGCCTGAGGGAGGAGGAAATCCCGCTCTTCGCGAGGATCCTCTCCATCGCCGAGTCCTTCGACGCCATGACCAACACCAACACGTACCGGCTCGCCGTCTCCCTTCCCGACGCGCTCGAGGAGCTGAAGAAGGAGGCCGGGAAGCGCTATGACCCCGGGCTGGTGGACGCTTTCGGCCAGGCCCTGAAGGACGCCGAACTCGTCAGCTGAAGCCGCCTCCCGCATGCAGCCCCTCCCCATCGACCCCCATCTTCCCGACCTCGTCGGGTGCGTGCACGGCCACGCCCTCACCCTGGTGCAGGCCGAGCCCGGCTCGGGGAAGACCACCCGCGTCCCGCCGGCCCTCGCCGCGGCGCTGGGCGGGCGGGTCCTGGTGCTGGAGCCCCGCCGCCTGGCCGCCCGGCTGGCGGCCCGTCGCGCGGCGTCCGAAGCCGGGGAGGAGGTGGGCGGCCGTGTCGGCTACCGGGTCCGGTTCGAGGGGGCGGAATCGCCCGCCACCCGGGTGCTTTACCTCACGGAGGGCCTCTTCCCGCGCCGGCTCCTCGACGACCCCCGGCTCGAGGACGCCGCCTGCGTCGTCCTGGACGAGTTCCACGAGCGAAGCCTCCACGCCGACGCCGCCTTCGCCCTCGTCCGGCACCTCCAGGCCACGACCCGGCCGGACCTGCGGCTGGTGGTCATGTCCGCGACCCTCGGGGCGGAGGGCCTCGCGGGCCGCTTCGGGGGGGCCGCCTTCCGTTGCGGGGGCACCGTTCACCCCGTGACGGTGGAACACGCCGGCGGACCCTCGGACCGGCCGCTGCCGATGCGGGTCGCCGCCGCCGTGGCGGAGCTGGCCGGGCGGCCGGACTGCCCGGGGCACGTGCTGGTCTTCCTGCCGGGCATCGCCGAGATCCGCCGGGCGGGGGAAGCCCTGAAGGACGTCGCGGAGCGGGCCGGGCTCCGGGTGACGGAACTCTGGGCCGACCTGCCGCCGGCGGAACAGGCCGCGGTCTTCGCCCCCTCCGGCCGGCGGAAGGTCATCCTGGCCACCAACGTCGCGGAAACCTCCGTCACCGTGGAGGGCGTGACGGGGGTCGTGGACTCCGGGCTGGCCCGGATCCCCGGCCATGCCCCGTGGAGCGGTCTCCCGACGCTGGACGTGAGGCCCGTCAGCCGGGCCTCCGCCGTCCAGCGGGTGGGCCGGGCGGGGCGGACCGCCCCCGGCGTGGTGAAACGGCTCTACACGTTGAGGGACTTCGAGGCCCGCCGGGAGGCCGAGGCGCCCGAAGTGCTCCGGCTGGACCTTTCCCAGCTTGTCCTGGAGCTTCATGCCGTCACGCGCGGCCTGGAAGCCGTGCCGGCGGACCTCCGGGACCTGCCCTGGCCCGACCCGCCGCCGCCCGAGCGCTGGGACGCGGCCGCCGGGCTCCTCCGGGACCTCGGCGCGCTGGATGCCGACGGGGGGTTGACGGCGGAGGGCGAGCGGATGTCCACCCTTCCCCTCCATCCCCGCCTGTCGCGGGTGGTGGCGGAGGGCCTGCGGCGGGCGTGCCCGGCCGCCCTCGGGGCGGCGGTGCTGGTGAACGAGGGGATGGTGCTCCGGCGCGGCGTCCCCGCCGCCGATGCCGCCGACTCCGACGTGTCCTTTCAGCTCGAACGGCTTCGGTCCGCGGCGGCGGGGCGGCGGGGCGAGGCGGACCGTCACCTGGACCGGGCGCGGGTCGAGCGCGTCCGGGAGGCCGTCCGGCGGCTGGCGCCCGCCCTGGGCTGGACCGAACGGCAGGGCCTGGGCCGGCCCGACCCGGACGCCCTGGCCGCCTGTTTCCTGGCGGGCTTCCCCGACCGGGTGGCGTCGGTGCGTCGCCGGGAGTGGGGCCGGCAGGGCATGCCCGACCGGATCGAGCTCCAGCTCTGCGTGGGCGGCGGGGCCCTTCTCTCGCCGGAAAGCGTGGTCCGGAACGAGGACTGGTTGATCGCCGTGGATGCCGAGGACGCCCCGGCCTCGTCCGGCGGCCCCGCGTCCGCCCGGGTCCAGACGGCGGTGGGGATCTCGCCGGAACTGCTGGTCGAGGCCGGGGGCGCGTGGCTCCGCGAGTCGGAGGCGTGCGCCTGGAACGGCGAAACCCTGCAGGCGGAGGGGCGGCGGACGCTGTGCTACGGCGCGCTGGTCCTCGAGAGCCGCCCGCTGCGGGGGGAGGGCCCCGCGCTGGAGGCGGTCCTCCGCCGGGCCCTGGAACAGGCCTGGCCGAAGCCGTTCCCCGACGAGGGGCCGCTGCGGACCTACGCCGGCCGCCGGGCCTTCCTGCGGTCCATCGGACGGGACCCCGGCCTCCCCGACCTGGCGGGGGACGACCGGGGCCGCCTGCTCGATCACCTCTGCGCGGGGAGGCACGCCTTCCGGCAGATCGCGTTGCGGTCGCTGGAGGAGTATCTCCGCGACCTGCTGGACCCGTCCGCGTCGGCCCTCCTGGAGCAGCTGGCGCCGCGGACGGTGACCGTCGGCGCCGGACGGCGGGTCGCGGTGCACTACGAGGACGGGCCGTCGCCCTGGGCCGCATCCCGGATCCAGGACTTCTTCGGGACCGTGAAACCGCCGCGGGTGGGCGGGGGCGCCGTCCCCCTCACGCTGCACCTGCTGGCGCCCAACCACCGGCCGGTCCAGGTGACGGCGGACCTGGACGGTTTCTGGGACCGGGCCTACCCCGAGCTGCGCCGCCGCCTCTCCCGCCGCTACCCGAAGCACGACTGGCCCGAGGACCCGCGTTCCGCGGCGCCGCCGGGGAGAAGGGGGTAGGCTGATAGGCTGAAGGCTGATAGGCTGAAGGTTGTTAGGCTGATGGCTGTTGACAGGTCGAGGGAGCAGAGAGGGCGGGAAAGGACGTAAAGGACCAAAAGGACCAAAAGGACATAAAGGACAGCGACAGCCAGGGCGCGGTGAGGAAGGAGCGCCCGGCACGGTAGGGAAATCACCCCCGGAACGGCAGGGCAAGACACTCCCGGCACGGCTTTCCAGACCGTCGGGGCGCGCCGTCCTTTCGGTCCCTTTGGTCCTTTAGGTCCTTTTGTCCTTTGCCGCTCTTTCCGGCTGCCTCGCCCCGGAAACACAACCGCTTCCGGGCCCGTGAAGGCGCGGAAGCGGCCGCTTTATGAGAATCGGCGGGCGGGGGTCGTCCCCCGCCTGCCGGCCAAAACTCAGGTGGTGGAGATGTCGAAGGCGTGGAAGGGCATGAGCGGGTCGGGGACCAGGACCACGTCGTTCCCGCAGAGCCGCTTGATCTCGGTCAGCACGTCCGCCGACTCGCCCTTGAGGGAGCGGATGACGTCGGTGTGGGCGCGGATAAGCACGGTCTGCCCCTTGAGGGTGCCCCGCATGCGGTCCGCCGTGGAGAAGATGTCGAAGCAGGTGGAGGAGACGGACTTCACGAAACCGTTCCCCTCGCAGAAGGGGCAGGGGTCGGAGAGGGCCTTCTCCAGGGCCCCCGCCGTCCGCTTTCGCGTCATGGCCACCAGGCCGAAATCGTTGAAGGAGAGGACTTTCGACGGTGCCTTGTCCTTGCGGAGTTCCTGCATCAGGACGTCCATCACCGCCTTGCGGCCCTTCTTGTCCTGCATGTCGATGAAGTCCAGGACGATGATCCCGCCCAGGTTGCGCAGGCGGATCTGCCGGACGATCTCCTTGGCGGCGTCGAGGTTGGTCTTGGTGATGGTCTCCTCGAAGTTGCTGTTCTTGCCCACGAAGCGGCCGGTGTTCACGTCGATGGCCACCATGGCCTCGGCGTGGTTGATGACGATGTAGCCGCCCGACTTGAGCCAGACCTTCTGGCGCATGGCCTTCTGGATCTCGGGGACGAGGTTGAAGAACTCGAAGAGGCTCTCGGGCCGGTTGAAGAGCTTCACCTTCCCCAGCATGGCGGGCATGAAGCGCCCCATGAAGGAGACCACGGAAGCGTACTGGGCCTCGTCGTCCACCCAGATGGTCTGGACGCTCTCGTCCAGCCGGTCCCGCAGGAGGCGCTCCACCAGGCCGGGCTCCTCGTACAGGAGGGTCGGGGCCTTGTCGGTGGCGCTGTGGGACTGGATTTCCTGCCAGGTCCCCAGCAGGAAGTCGACGTCCTGGGTGAGTTCCGCCTCGGTGCACCCCTCGCTGGCGGTGCGGATGATGAACCCGCCGCTCCGGTCGCCGAGGTGCCCCTTCACGATCTGGCGAAGCCGCCGCCGCTCCCCGTCGGAGCGGATCTTGCGGGAGACGCCGATGCGGTTGAAGGTGGGGAGGAAAACCAGCATCCGCCCCGGGAGGGAGATGTGGGAGGTGATGCGGGCGCTCTTGAGGGAGATGGGCTCCTTCACCACCTGGACGATGATCTCCTGCCCCTGCTTGAGCATGCTGGAGATGTTGCCCGGCTCGTTCTCCGCCGCGGTGTTGAAGTTGCGGTTGCCGGTGCCGCCGCCGCCGCGCCGGCGCCGGCCCCGGGAACGTCCCTGGGAGAAGGACGCGCCCTCGTCGGGCAGGGTGATTCGGGACGTTCCCTCCGTCAGACCGGACCCGGCGTCGGGGGCGCCGTCCCCTTTTTTGGGGGCGGCGGCGCGGGTCGTCCGGCGCCGCCGGACGGGCTTGGCGGCCGGGCTGTCGGCGGGGGCTTCAGGAACGGGCGCGGGGGACGGCGGTTCCGGCGCGGGCGCCGCCGCCGGCTCGGGGGCGGGGGCCGCTTCGGGTTTGCGCGCGGAACCGGAACGGAGCCGCGACCGGGCGCCGGGGGCCGCGTACCGGGACGGCCGTTCCGTCCGGGGGCCGGCCTCGGCTTTGGGGCCGGGTTCCACCGGGGGCGCCGGCTGGGGCGCCGAGGCGGGTTCGGGCTGGGAAACCGGTTCGGGGGCCGGCGCCGGGTGGGTTTCTTCCCGCGCCGAGGCCGGGCTCCCCGCGGTTTCGGGCGCACCGGCAGGCTCGGCGGGGGCTTGGCCCGCCGGGGACGCTGCCTGGGCGCCGTCGGGGGAGGCCGAGCGGGAGCGCCCGCGTCGGCGGGAACGGTGGCGCCCGCGCCGTTCGCCGGCGGGGCGGGGCGCCTGGCCGTCGGCCGGGGGCGGTGCCGCGTCGGGGGTGTCTGCGGTCGGTTCGGCCGCCGCCGCTTGCGGCTCGGCGGGTTCGCCGGCTTCGGCCGGGACGGGTTCGGCCGCGACGGAAACCGCGGGGAGTTCGCCGGGGCGCCGGGGTGTCTGCGGGGGGCGGACCCCGTCGTCCTCCACGGTCTCGGCCAGCTCGGAGAACTCCTCCAGAAAGTCGGTCACGTAGAGGAAGGCGTTCTTGTCGATGCCCACGTCCACGAAGGCGGACTGCATCCCCGGGAGGACCTTGTCCACCCGGCCCTTGTAGATGTTGCCCACGATGCTGCGGTCGCGGCGGCGCTCGACATGGTATTCCACGAGCACGTCGTCTTCGAGGATGGCTACATGCACCTCGAAGGGGGTGACGTGCACCATGAGGTCACGGTTCATTTTTCACCTCAACGGGTCTGATTTTGTTGGGGGAATTCGGAGGCTTTAGGCCAAATCTCGGCACGCCCGTCGGTTTTCATCGAATTCCCACGGCCGGGGCGCGGCAAAACCGAAAAAGGATAATAACACTGAAACGGGGGAAGTCCAAAGATTTTTTTGACCGAGAAGAAAATTTGTCCTTGACATCCCCGTAAAAAGTGCCTTCGCTCTCCGGGCGATGGCTCAAACAAAAGTATCATGGACTGTTGTCGTTCATCCCCGCCCGGAGAAGGGAACCATGAAATCCACGGTAATTGAACTTCGTGAGGCCGGTTCACGCCAAGGGGAGACGCCGCTTCTCTTCCTCTGTGAAAGACATTCCGGCAGCTTTCTCCCGGAGGCGGGGTGTACCGGTAAAGGCAAGCTTTCGTTTCCCTTGGGCACATCCCTGGCAAATCGTTTTCCTTTGCGAGCTTTGCGCCTTGGCGAGAGACGATCCGAATCATGATCTCGCCAAGGCGCAAAGCTCGCAAAGGAAGACGGGATGGGGTGCAAAATCCGCTGGAGGCAGCCAGGCAGAAAGGCGAACGGGACCGGCGTCCCGTTGGCCGGATCGTAACCGATAAAGCCCGGACGTGAATCGGCCGGACGCCCTCTCCGGTTTCCGCTCGCCTGTCTCCCGTTTTCTTCCTTCTTCCTTCTTCTTTCTTCCTTCGTGTGGTTCGTGTGGTTCGTGGTTCGATCTCCGTGTATTCCGGGGCTCATACTCCCGTCCATCCGTGTCCATCCGTGTCCATCCGTGGTTTTGTCCAATTTATCCAGGTGGGTATTCTAACGACACCCGACACCCGAAACCCGACACCCCCTCCCCTGTTCCCGCCCGAAAAAAAAGCAGGGCCCCTGCGGGCCCTGCTTTCGGGGTTACTTAACCCTGGATTCGATTAGAACTCGACGCGGACGGAAGCCCGGGCGCTGAAGGGCGCCTGGAAGCTGAGGGCCGTCAGGTAGTCGACGTTGGTCTCGAAGGACTGCTGGATGTTCTCGTCGTAGGTGGTCGGCTGACGACGATTGAACACGTTGAACAGGTCGATGGCGAAGCGGACGCGAACGCTGTCCGTCACCTGCCACGGGTAGTCGCAGTGGAGGTCGACGGTGTTGACCCAGGCGCCCCGGCCGGCAGAGCCGCGCGGGGTCATCGGGATCTCGCCGTCGTTCTGGTACACCGGGTGGGTGCCCAGCGGGGTGATGGGGGCGCCGCTGGTGCAGCGCACGCCGGCCCCGACCGTGATCTTCTGCGGGAAGGTATAGGACCCGTTGAAGTTGAAGATGTGCCGGCGGTCGGTGTTGAGGTAGCCGGGGACGAACTGGTAGCCGAGCCACTTCATGCCGGTGTCGGGGTTGATTTCCGGGCCGTCGCGGAAGTCGTACAGCGAGGTGATGTTGGGGTCGTCCTGGCCGTTGTCGTTCCGGAACAGGCCTTCGTAGTTGCCCCACAGCTTGGAGAGGCGGTAGTTGGCCATGAACTGGAAGCCGTTGGAGAAGCGCTTTTCCAGGGTGACCTCGAGGGCCTGGTAGGAGCGTTCCACGTCGGCGAAGCCGTCCGGGAGACCGTCGGAGCCCAGCACGCCGGTGGCGTTGATGAAGATGTCACCCGCGTAGGTGGGGTTGGCGATGACGTAGTCGGTGGGGAAGCCGTCGTAGCCCATCTGGGCGGTCCCGCCGCTGACGTCCTCGAGGCACTTGCCGATGGTGCTCCAGATGAAGCGGGCGCCGAGGCTGAGGGTGGGGGTGAGCTGCCGGTCGACGCCCAGCACGAACTGGTAGGTGCTGCCGGTGTCGGTCCCGGGGACGATGTAGGTCGGGTGGGAACCCGTGATGGAGAGGGTGTTGGCGGGGGCGTAGCCCGCGGCGGCCAGGGCCGGGTTCAGGAATTGGGTGAGGGCGGGATCGCCCCAGAACGCGGTGGTGACACCGGTTTCGGAGGACATGGCGCGGACGCAGATGTCGTTGGGGACCTTCTCGTAGAACTTGCCCCAGGAGCCGTAGATCTTCATCTTGCCGTCGCCGTAGACGTCGTAGATGAGGCCGAAGCGGGGGGCCCAGTTGCCCTTGAAGGCGTAGGAGATCGCCTCGGCGCCGCTGCCGGCCATCTTCTGGTAGTCGTAGCGGAGGCCGTACTTGAAGGTGATCTTCGAGGAGATCTTCCAGGCGTCCTGGAAGTAGAAGGAGTGGTACTTGGTCGTGGTGGCCACGGCCGGCGGGGTCACGTTGCCGCGGATCTGGCGGAACACCGCGTCGTCACGGTTGATGACGCCGTCGCCGTTGCGGTCCCAGATGTTGCCGCTGGCGAGGCGGATCCACTGGAAGTAGCAGGACGCGCCGTTGGTGGTGCCGCCCGGGAAGCCGGCGTAGGCCGGGACAACGACGCGCGGGCCGGTGTACTGCCGGATGGCGTCGTACTTGACGTCTTCATACAGGTAGCCGATGTCGAGGGAGTGCTCGCCCACCAGGTTGAAGTTGACGGTGTTCTTGATGTTGAACTGGTAGTTCTGGCCCTCGTTGTTCTCGTAGAAGCCGGGGCCGCCATCGACGAAGTAGCTGTAGTTGCCGGGGGCCGCACCCGGGTGGGTCGGCAGGTAGTAGTCGTAGTAGTAGTCGATGTAGTTCCGGAAGGGGTAAGCCTCGCTGTAGAGGAAGGACTCGTTGAACCGGTTGAAGGCGCGGCCCAGGGAGGCCGTGATGAACCACTTGGGGTTGATGACGCCGTTGTAGCGGCCGATCCAGTTCCAGGAGCCGTAGTTGAGCTTGCTGTACCGGATGTCGCCTTCGGAGGTCATGCCGCGGTTCGGGCCGGTCCCGGTGTAGGACGGGTCGGCGAAGGAGGAGAACTCGAAGTTGTGGTTGCTGGAGGCGATGAAGGTCAGCTTGCCGGACCAGGAGTAGATGCGCTCCTTCTGCTCGTAGATGGCCAGGCCGTCGATCAGCTGGCCCATGCCGTCCGGGGCGCGCCGGTAGGTCTTGTTCCACTGGGGGTTGAAGCCGAAGTAGAAGAACAGCTTGTCTTTCCAGACATAGCCGCTCAGGTCGCCGCTGATGTCGTAGGCCTGGCGGGCCAGGACCATGGTGTTCTTCTGCTCGCGGTAGAGGTTGATCTGCTTGCGGCGGGCCGCCCAGCCGGAGGGGGAGGCGTAGAAGTACACGCCGCCGTGGAACTCGTTGCCGCCGGACTTGGTGATGACGTTGACCACGCCGCCGGTGCTCTGGCCGTACTCGGCCTCGAAGCCGCCGGACTTGATCTGGACTTCCTGAACGAAGTCGAAGTTGACGCCGCTGCCCAGGGAGCCGTACACGTTGGAGTAGGCGCCCAGGGAGCCGTAGCCGGCGTTGGTGACGTTCACGCCGTCGACGACGTAGTTGTTCTCGAGACCGGAAGCGCCGCCGATGGACGGGTTGGACGCGCCGGTGCCGCCGCCGTCGCTGACGCCGGGGGCGAGGTTGAAGATGGCCGTGAAGTTACGGCGCATGGGGATGGAGGTGTACAGGTCGTCGGAGATGTTGGCGCCGACCGTGGTGGACGTGACGTCAACCAGGGGGGCCTGATCCTTGACCGTGACCACTTCGGAGATCTCGCCGGGAGTGATCACCAGCGCAAGGGTGGTGGTGGTGCCCAGGCGGACGACGACGTTCTTCTGCTCGTAGGTCTTGAAACCCTGGAGCTCGGCCTTGACGTCGTACTGGCCGGGGGTGAGGAACGGGAAGGCGAATTCGCCGGAGTCGCCGGTGACCATGTCCTTGGCACCGGCCACGCCGGTGATGGTCACGGTGACGCCCGGGATCACGCCGCCCGTCTGGTCCTTGACGGACCCTTCGACGCGCCCGTAGGTCTGCCCCATCTGGCCGAACGCGAGCCCGCCCAGAAGCAGGAGCGCGGCCGTCAGGAGCACGCATCTGGAAAACAGGTGCTTCATAGAGGAACCTCCTTTGAGATTTGTGAAAGAATGCATCATATTCATAATCCTGCCATTTTGACACGCCATTGCGTCACAAAGGCATTGAGTAAGCAAAATCGATACCAGATCTTTCCCGGAATCGGAATGGAGGGCCTTCAGAGTAGAGTGTTCAGCATCAATGAAATAAAAACGGCGGCTCACGCCGCCGGAACGGGGGGACAAACTCCGAACAAAAAAATGAATGAAGATCCAAAAATTTGGATTATTTCGCGGCGGTGAGCCCCAGCTTGCCGAGAAAGTCCGCCGGCTCCGTGTCCGGGGTCGTCCGGCAGGTGAGGGCCGTGACGGTGATGTAACCCTTCTGGACGGCCCCCCAGTCGGTGTCGTCGGGGTAGGCGCCGGGCAGGAGGCCCCCCTTCGCCCAGTAGTACGTTTTCCCCTGGATGTTGGTTTCCCGGGCGAACTTGAAGCTCAGCTCCGCCTGGCTGTCGCGAGCCGGGATGATGCCCTTGAAGCTTCCGCCCGCCGGGCCGTTCACGTTGAGGAAGACGCCCGGGGGAAACGGCGTTTCCAGGGCTTTCCGGATCAGGGGCGTCACGGCCCTGGCCATGGCGTCGTAGTCGGCGTAGGGGTCCCCCTCCCGCCGCTCCATGGAGAGGGCGATGGACTTCAGCCCGCGCATGGCGGCCTGGCGGGCGGCGGCGGCCGTCCCCGAGATCCACGTCACCCACCCCGGGTTGGACCCCCGGTTGATGCCGGCGACCACCAGGTCGGGTTTCCGGGTCAGGAGGCCCTCCGCCTCCAGGCCCATGATCACGCACATGGCGGGGGTGGTCTTCAGCGAGACGCCGGCCTCCTTGCCGTCGATCTTGTAGGGCCGCACGTAGATGGGCTCCCAGGAGTGCAGGTTGTGGCTGACCCCGCTCTGGTTGTCGGCGGGGGCGACCACCACCACGTCCGCGAAGGCGGTCAGGCTGCGGTAGATGGCCTCGAGGCCCTGGGCGCCGACGCCGTCGTCGTTGGACAGGAGGATCAGGGCGCGGGGGGACTCGGCGGGCGGCGCAGCGGCCGCCGCGGCGAGCAGGAGAAGCAGGATCGTCACGGTCGACAGGGCTCTTCGCATGGTTGACTCCTCGGGAAAAGTTCAAAACGATTCTAGCGGAGCCGGGCCGGGGATTCAACTCTCCTGTTGCGTTGAAGGGAGGGTTGGCTTAAGATTCGGGATCCGGCCGACCCAACGGGCCGGGAAGGGGATGGCATGGACCTGGACGGCAAATCGGCACTGGTGACGGGCGCGTCCCGCGGGATCGGCCGGGCCGTCGCCCTGCGGTTGGCGCGGTCCGGCGCCCGCGTCGCCGTCAACCACCGCTCGGCCGCCGAACCGGCGGAGCGGCGGGCGCGGGAGGTGCTCCGGGACATCGAGGCCCTCGGCGGCACGGGCGTGGTCATCCGCGCGGACATCGCCCTCCGGGACGAGATCCGGCGGATGGCTGACGCCGTCCGCGAAGGGTTCGGACGGCTCGACCTCCTGGTGCTCAACGCCGCCCGGGCGCCCTTCAAACCCCTGGAACGCCTGCTGGAGAAGGAACTCCGGGAGCTGACGGCCACCAATTTCACGGGGAACATCCTCTGTGTCCGGGAGATGCTGCCGCTGATGGGGCCGGGGGGGAAGATCGTCTTCGTCTCCAGCCTTGGGAGCCGCTTCCATTCGCCCTCGTACCCGCTCGGGCCCATGAAGGCGGCCATGGAGGCGGCGGTGCGGGACCTGGCGGAGGGCCTGGCCCCCCGGGGCATCGCGGTGAACGGCGTCTGCGGCGGGATCGTGAAGACCGACGCCTTCAAGACGCTGCGCCTGGTCTGGGAAGGCCTGGACCGGGTCCCCGAGGCCCTCGTCACCGAACCCGAGGAGCTGGCCGACGTGGTGCACTTCCTTTGCACCGACGCCGCGCGCGGGGTGCGCGGGCAGACCCTCACGGTGGACCGCGGGCTCTCCAACCGCCTCCGGTGGGGCGGAGGGGAGGAGGAGCGCTAGGGGGGGGAATGGGCGCAATGGGGATCACCGGATACCCGGGAGAGGGAGGCGGATTCTCCAGGGCAGGCGAGGCGGAAACCGGGGGCGGGGCCCCGCCTTTGGGGAAAGCGGCTGGAAGCCCGCAGCCGTCAGACGGCAGGACGGGAGAGCGAAAGCAGCGATAGCGATTGCGATGGCGATTGCGAAATCGATACCGATTGCGATACCGATAGCGATACCGATAGCGATACCGATTGCTATACTGATACCGATTGCGATACCGATACCGACCCCGATACCAATCCAATGCCGAAGTGGGTGGGGAGAGGGAGGGGCGGTCAGACAAGGAGAGCGAGAGATGCAAA
The DNA here is from genome assembly GCA_018001935.1 of Acidobacteriota bacterium. NCBI lineage: Bacteria > Pseudomonadati > Acidobacteriota > Acidobacteriota bacterium. The sequence goes on along the minus strand of JAGNHB010000004.1, from coordinate 61,068 downwards.
CGCTGGTGACGAAAGAGCGGGTGATCCTGGAGCTGCGGCGGATCTGCCGCGAAACCCTGCGGGCGGACGAGGCCGCGGTCACGGAGGATTCGTCCTTCGTGAAGGACCTCGGGGCGGAGTCCCTGGACTTTCTGGACATCAACTACCGGGTGGAGCAGACCTTCGGGATCAAGACGGCCCGGCACTTCTTCCTGGAGCACGTGGAGGAGATGTTCGGCGAAGGCACCGCCATCGACGACGAGGGTCGGTTGACCCCCAGGGCCCTGGAGCTTCTCCGGGGCCGCTACACCGGCAGCAGCCTGCCGGACCTCTCCGGCGGGATCGGGGTGGACGAAGTCCCTCAGCTGATCACCGTCGGGTCCATGGCGGACGCCGTCCTGAGCACCCTGGACACGCTCCCCGAGGCCTGCCCCGCCTGCGGTGCGCAGTGCTGGAAGACCGACGACGGCACGCACATCGTCTGCGGCGGCTGCGGCGCCGCGGGGAAGTTCGTCAACGGCGACGAACTGATCCGGCAGTGGCTGCGGAAGGTCCAGGACGAAACCCACCTGTTCGGCGCCGAGTGAACGGGCTTCTCCGATCCGGAATCCCCGGGTGGGCGTTTCCCGGGTCCTGCGGGACCGGCCCCTTCCGCCTCCGCGCCTTTGATCGCTCTTCAATTATCCCCGGCGGGGCATGGCGGCCTGGCGTGAGGCTTGACGGCTTTGCCCCTGTTTTCCCTGGAGAACGAGGCCATCGGACATGATTTCGAAACGCGAATCGAGAACGGGACGACGGCGGGTGGGGATCACCGGGTGGGGGATCGTCTCCCCGCTCGGCGTGACGGCGGACGAAACCTTCGCCGCCGCGGCGGAGGGACGCTCCGGCATCCGCGCCCTCGAGGCCTTCGATGCCCGCGGCCTCCCCTGCACCGTGGGGGGGCAGGTCCCGGAGGAGAGGCTCCCGGCGCACCCGCCCGGGGTGGACCCGGCGTCCGCGCGGTTGATGTCGCGGGCCGTGCGGTGGATGATGCACGCCGCGGACGAGGCCTGCATCCAGTCCGGCCTGCCGTTCTCCGCGGACCCGGCCCGGGTGGCGGTCGTCCTCGGCGCGCACGGCGACAACCCGGGCCTCGAGGCCGTCCTCTTCTTCAACCGGCTTCGCACGGCGCCCGGGGAGTGGGACATCCCGGGCCTGCTGGGACAGCCGGGTTACGACGCCTTCCAGATCTGCCGCCGGAAGCCCGACACGGGCACGGCCCTCCTGGCCCGGCGCTACGGCTTCCGGGGGCCGGGCCTGACCCTGGTCTCGGCCTGCGCGGCGGGGGCCCAGGCCGTGGGCGAGGCGACCCGGCTGATCCGGGAAGGGTACTGCGACGCCGCCCTGGCCGGCGGGTGCGAGGCCACCCTGACCTTCGTGGGGTTCACGGGGTTCGTGCTCCTGAAGGCGCTGGCGGAGAAGTACACCCGGCCGGAGGCGGCCTCGAGGCCCTTCGACCGGAAGCGGAGCGGCTTCGTGATGTCCGAGGGGGCGGGGGCGCTGGTTCTCGAGGATTTCGAGCACGCGCGGGCCCGGGGGGCCGAGATCCTCGGGGAGGTCCTCGGCTACGGGGATTCCGCCGACGCGTACCGGATCACCGACGTCCACCCCGAGGGGGCGGGGGCGGTGCTGGCCATGCGCGGCGCCCTGGCCGACGCGGGGCTCGGCCCCGAAGCGGTGGAGTACGTCAACGCCCACGGCACCTCCACCCTCCTCAACGACGCCACCGAGACCCGCGCCCTCAAGACCGTCCTGGGGGAGCGTGCCCGGGAGGTCCCCGTCAGCTCCAACAAGTCCATGCTGGGCCACACCATCGGCGCCGCCGGGGCCATCGAGGCGATCCTCACCCTGATGGGCATGCGCGCGTCGATCCTGCTGCCCACCCTCAACTACGAGCACCCCGACCCCAAGTGCGACCTGGACTACGTCCCCAACACCGCCCGTCCGAAAGCCCACCGCGTGGCCCTCTCCAACTCCTTCGGCTTCGGCGGCCAGAATGCCTGCCTGTGTTTGGGGGAAGGCTGTAGGCTATAGGCTGTAGGCTGTAGGCTGTAGGCTGTAGGTCCGGGGAAAGTTCATCGGTATCGGTATCGGTATCGGTATCGCAGTCGCAATCGCAGTCGCAATCGCAGTCGAGAGGTCGACAGGCGCTTCAGCTGTTGTGCTTTTACCAGCATGTTGTCGCTTCCGCTTGCCTTCCGAGGCCTCTGTTGCCGGGCGAAGTGTCGGAAAAACGCCTGGTGTCATCTGTGTGAACTCTTTGACAAATCGCGCAGGATTACGGGGCCGATCTCTCGAACCTCGGTCGGGAAAATGATTGGCGCTCCATGCCGTCTTCCTCTGCGGGCTTGGCGCCTTGGCGAGAGCCGATCCGGATATTGATCTCGCCAAGGTGCCAAGATCGCAAAGGATGACGACCTTGACTTTTTCGTTCGGGGGGCGCTATGATCGACCCGTGAACCCCGGGCCGGGACCCCAGGTCCGTCGCGTCCCCCCGATTCGAAACCCATCCACGGAGGTCCGTCATGAAGAGAATATCCGCCCTCGCCCTGGCCGTCCTTTTCCTGTTCACCTGCACCGTTCTCGTCGCCGAGGAGACGACCGACCCGCCCTTCAAGGCCCCGGTCTGCCGCGGCACGATCTCGGCCGTCAACGCGTCGTCCATCACCGTCAAGCACGCGGACGGCGAAGCGACCTTCATCATCGTGGCCACCACCAAGGTGGTCGGCGCGAAGAAAACCGTCGCCGAACTCGCGGTGAACGACCCGGTCACCGTCACCCTCAAGTCCGAGGGCGGCAAGGACGTCGCCACCCACATCCGCGTCGCGTCGAAATAGGCTCCTCCCCCGGGCGGCCCGCCGTCCCACCCGCGGTCCCTCTCTCGAACGCCCGTGCCGCCGGCGGGTGTTGTCCTGTCCCGGACCCGCGCCCGGGGGCGTGTTTTCCCGGCGGGCACGGGCCCCCGCCGGCCCCGGTTTCCCCCGAACCCCGAACGTGTCAATTCCCCTCGTCTTCAGGCGAGGGGAATTGACTCCTGATTCGCGTTCATTCGCGTGATTCACGGGCAAAATAGGACGTTTTGCGGGGTCGTCAAGTGTGACGCGGACGCAGAAAGTCCCCTGCGCGGATGCGACGGGACGCCCGCACCCCCCTCATGGCGGGATCATCCGGAACAGCGAAACGTCCGACCGGCCGGCCGGTGCGTTCTCCGGCCCGGCCGTGAATCGGGATGCGGCGGGCCGCGTCAAAGGGAAGGGCGCCGCCGTGCACGGCGGAGATCGAAGCAGGAAAAGGCAGGTCGGCATGAAGGGACGGGTGGTGGTGGCCATGAGCGGCGGCATCGACAGCAGCGTTTGTGCCTGGATGCTCAAGCAGGACGGCTGGGACGTGATCGGCGTGAGCATGCAGCTCCACATGACCCCGGAGGGGAAGGGCACGGCGGGCCCCTGCTGCTCCGCCCGGGATTTCGGGGACGCGAAGGCCGTGGCCGAAACCATCGGCATCCCTCACTACGTGGTGAACTACACCGACGAATTCCGGGAGAAGGTCATCCGCCCGTTCATCGAGACGTACCTCAAGGGGATGACCCCCTCGCCCTGCATCCTCTGCAACACCCACGTCAAGTTTTTTCGGCTCATGCATTTTGCGCAATCCCTCGGGGCGGGTTACCTCGCCACCGGGCACTACGCCGCCATCAACCGGGACGAGGCGATTGACCGGCACATCCTCCTCCGCGGGACGGACCCCCGGAAGGACCAGTCCTACTTCCTCTTCGAGCTGGAGCAGGACCAGCTCCGGAAAACCCTGTTCCCCCTGGGGCGGTACCGGAAGCAGGACGTCCGTGAACTGGCCGCGTCGGCGAGGCTCCCGGTGGCCCGGAAAGCCGAGAGCCAGGAGATCTGCTTCATTCCGGACGGCGACTACACCGGCTACATCGACCGGGCGCTCGAGGCGGGCGAGTGCGAAGGGCGACGGCAGCCGGGCCCCATCGTGCTCCGGGACGGCACGCCCGTCGGCACCCACCACGGGCTTCACCACTACACCGTGGGTCAGCGCCGGGGCCTGGGGGGAGGCCGGGGCGGGCCGCTCTACGTGATCGGGATCGACGCCTGCGCGAACCGGCTGGTGGTGGGGGAGAAGGCGGACGTCTTCTCCCGCCGGTTCCAGGCGACCCGCTGCAACTGGGTGGCGGTCCCCTCCCTCGACGCCCCGGTGGAGGCCGACGTCAAGATCCGCTCCGCGGCGAAGCCGGCCCGGGCCCGGATCGAGCCCCTGCCGGGCGGCCGGGTGGCGGTGACCTTCGAGACCCCGCAGTCCGCCGTCACGCCGGGCCAGGCGGCCGTCTTCTACTGGGAGGACGTCGTCCTCGGCGGCGGCTGGATCTACCACGTGGACCACGCCGTCGCCCCTTCGCCCCGCCCCCCCCAAGCTTGATGAGCCCGCAAAAAGGTCGTTCAACCGCAGAGAGCGCAGGGAACGCAAAGAACAACACGTCTGCACTACATTGAAATCAAAGCGTTCGGAGGTCCGGTGTCCCAACCGGGGGACGCCGGGAAAGCGAGCTTTGCTCCGGGCTGCACCGGGTGTGCGAAGAAGACGTGATTCCCTCGCCGGGATGTGTTAGCCTTTCCCGCGGGGGAAATCTGAACCGGAGGTGGCGGCGGACCATGGGGCCTCGGACTATGCGGCTCGCGTGGATCGGCCTGCGAAAGCTCAGGCTTTTCGGGGTGGTGGTTCTCCGGTTGGCGGCCGGAGGGTTCCTTCTCGCGGCCGGCGTCGACGCCGTGGCCATGGGAAGCGGTCGCGGGGCGGTCGCGACGGCGGCGACCCTGCGGGGGGACCTGAATGCCGACGGCGCCGTGGACGCCGTGGATGCCGCCATCCTGGCGGGTTACCTGGCGGGCAGCCGCACGGCCCTTCCCCCGGGCGGCGGATCGGCCGACCTCGACCTCGACGGTGCCGTCACCCTTCCCGACCTCGTGACCCTCCTGGCCGTTCCGGGAAGCGACCTCGCGCCCGGGACCTCGCCCCCCGACAACCCCCTCAAGGGCTTTTTGCCCTACGACGGTGTTTACGAGGGGGCGGAAGACTTCCCCCACAGCCTGGAGTGGTTCTACCTTCCCCTGAAGGACCTCCAGACCGGCTTCACGACCTTTTCCTGGAGCGCGCTGGAGGCGAAGCTGAACGGCATCGCCGGCCGGGGCCACCAGGCGGTCTTCCGCATCTACCTCGACTACCCCGACCGGCCCTACGGGATGCCGGCCTTCCTTTCCCACGTGCCGTACCACGCCTACACCGAGCACGGGAACGGGACCCACGACACCAGCTACAGCCCCGACTACGAACACGCCGACCTGCGGACCGCCCTGCGCAATTTCATCGCCGCCCTGGGCGGACGCTACGACGGCGACCCCCGGGTCGGCTTCATCACCGTGGGCCTGCTGGGGTTCTGGGGGGAGTGGCACACCTGGCCCCACGAGGAGTGGATGGCCTCCGTGACCGTGATGAACGAGGTCCTGGACGCCTACGGCACGGCCTTCCACGAGACCCGCCTGCTGGTCCGGGAGCCCAAGGAGGGCACCGGCATGGGGCTGCGCCGCCTGGGCTTCCACGACGACTCCTTCGCCTACTCCACCCTGCCGCCCCCCGACTGGCACTTCTGGGCCCTGATGACGGCCGCGGGACTCCAGAACACGTGGCGGTGGAACCCGATCGGCGGGGAGGTCCGGCCGGAAGTCCAGGACTGCATCTGGGACGTCCCCTCCTGCACCCCGTCCGGCCAGGGGTACGACCTCTGCGTGGACACCACCCACGCCTCCTGGCTGCTGAACCAGGGCGCCTTCGAGGGGCTCGTCTCCCCGCGGCGGGAGCGGGCGGAAACGGGGGCCCGTCGGCTGGGCTACGATTTCGGGGTGACCTGGGCCCGGGTCCTCCCCACGGCCGCCGGCCGTCCCCTGGCCGTGGACCTGAGGATCCGGAACACCGGCCGGGCCCCGTTCTACTACGACTGGCCCGTCGAGTGGGCCGCCGCGGACGGCTCCGGGAACCTGGCGGCCACCTGGACGTCCGGTTTCGACCTCACCCTGCTGCAACCGGGTGAAACGGCCCTGTGGAGCTTCGTCCAGCCGATTCACGGCCTGGCGCCCGGGACCTACACCCTGCTGATGCGAGGGGTGAACCCCCTCCCCGGCGGCAAGCCCCTCCGTTTCGCCAATGCCGACCAGGACCGTGACCGCCCGGGATGGCTCACCCTCGGCCCCCTCACCGTCCAACCCTGACGCCCCGGCCCCGCCGCAGGCCGCAAAGAACGCAGCGGACCGCGAAGATCGCAAAGAAGAGCAAACCGCAAAGAACACAAAGAAAGCAAAGATCGCAAAGAAAGCTTTGTGCCCTGTTGGGTTTCTTTACGTTCTTTGCGGTTTGCCCTGCCTTGCATCCGGTCGGGCTCAGGGGCGGGTGTCGAGGGCGAGGCGGAGGGCCGCGAGCATGCCGGACGGGTCGGCGACGCCATCCCCGGCGATGTCGAAGGCGGTGCCGTGGGCGGGGGAGAAGCGGGGGAAGGGCAGCCCGAGCGTGACGTTGACGGCCCTCCCGAAGCCCAGGAGCTTCACCGGGATCAGGCCCTGGTCGTGGTAGTGGGCCACCACCACGTCGAATTCGCCCTCCATGGCAGCGCGGAAGACGCTGTCCGCCGGCCAGGGCCCCGACACCGGGATCCCCGACTCCCGGCAGGCGCGGACGGCCGGTTCGATGACGCGCGCCTCCTCCTCCCCCATCAACCCCCCCTCGGACGCGTGGGGGTTGAGACCGGCCACGGCGATCCGCGGCGCGGGGATGAAGCGGGCGATTTCACGGTGCGCCATCCCGATGACCTCCGTGAGGTGATCGGTGGTCAGGGCCTCGATGGCCTTCCGGAGCGAAACGTGGGTGGTGCCGAGGACGGTCCAGAATTCGGGGAGATGGAAGGCCATCAGGACCTTGCCGGCGCCGGTGAGGGCGGCCAGCATCTCCGTGTGCCCCTGGAAGGGGGATCCCGCCAGGGCGATGGCCCGCTTGCTGATGGGGGCGGTCACGAGGCCCTGGGCCTCGCCGCGCCGCCAGGCGTCCACGGCCGCCTCGAGGTAGTCCAGACAGGCCCGCCCGCCCGAGGCGTCTTCCCGGCCGAACGTCCCCGCGTCGGGGACATTGGAGAAATCCACCACGCAGGAAAAGTCGGGGAGGCGGTTGGCGTGCGTGCAGCCGGGGAGGATGGGAAGCCGTGACTTGAGGCTGTCCTCCGGGGCCGAGAGCAGCAGGGAAGCGACATCCCCGAAGACGGCCAGGGCCGTGTCCGGCGGGAGGGCGCCCAGCCGGGTGAGGGCCTTGAGGGTGACCTCGGGGCCGATGCCGAAGGGGTCTCCCATGGTCACGATGATTCTGCGCATGGATCCGTTGGGGGTCGCCGCCGCGGGCGACGGGCGATTGGAAAGGGTCAGTAGTCGTTCCCGTCCGGGGCGGGGCGACGGGAGCGCCGGGCGCCTTCCCCGTGAGACGGCATTTCCTCGACCTTGAACATGTAGAGAATGGCGGACTTGTACACCAGGAGGTTCGGGGCGCCCTCCCGGTTGATCTTCAGGCAGTCCTTGTCGTACCACTCGATGTACCCCGTGATCTCCTCGCCGTTGCTCAGCCGGAGCACCATCGGGGTCTTGTTGTTCATCTGCTTGACGTAGTAGAAATTCTCCGCGTGGGTCTGTTCGGGAGGCACGCGTTTTCGTCCCTGCATGGAAAACTTGGACATGGTGGAGGAAACATCCGCCAGCGAGGGACGAATCAGCTTACGATTGACCATGGGACCTCCAAAAGCCCTTTATACGCACCGCCTGGGCGGCCAAGCCCGCATCATCGAAGATGTTCGGCGAACAGGTTACCTTCGATGCTAGCATGCCCCCCGACGGATTACAAGGTTTTTTTCACTCCTCGGCGGCGTCGGGAAGGGGCCTGCCGTCCTCGGCCAGGTCGGCTTCCTCGACCGGCGCGGGCCCGGCCTTGGGCTCCGACTCGAACATGAGGCAGCACATCAACCTTCCGCATACGCCGGAAAGGCGGGAAGGGTTCAGATTCATGCACTGTTTTTTCGCGATCCGGATGGAGACGGGCTTGAAACCCCGCAGCCAGGTGGCGCAACACAGGGACAGCCCGCAGCAGCCGACCCCGCCCAGGAGCCGGGCCTCGTCCCGCACGCCGATCTGCCGCATCTCGATCCGGGTTTTGAGGGTCGAGGCCAGGTCCTTGACCAGCCCGCGGAAGTCCACGCGTCCGTCCGCGGTGTAGTAGAAGACGATCTTGCTCCCGTCGTAGAGGCACTCCACCCGCGTCAGCTTCATCACCAGCTTGTGTTTCCGGACGAACTGCCGGCAGATCTCCTGGGCCTTTTCCTCCCGGGCGCGTTTCCGGGCGTACTGGGCCATGTCTTTCGGGGTGGCCTTCCGCAGGACCCGCCGGGCGGCCCAGGCCTCCGCGGAGGCTTTCTCGTCGGGTTCGACGCTCTTCACCACCCCCAGCTCGGTGCCGCGCTCGGTGGTGACGATGCACCGTTCCCCCGCGCGCATCTCGAGGTCGGTGGCGAGAAAACGGTCCACCCGGCAGGAATCCTCTATCTTGACGACGGCGATCTCGTTCATGGCCTTCGGTCCTTGTGCAGTCCGCCGCGATGCTTGAGCAGCAGGTTCAGGAAGAAGATGTCGGTCCGCACGTTCAGGTGGCGTTTCCGGTAGAACTCCCCGGACTCGCGGAGCAGGTCGTGCACCTGCTCCAGGGTCAGCCCCTTGCGGATCTTCAGGAGGGATTCCAGCCACCCCCGGTGAAGCAGGTGCTGGCTCTCCTCCCGAAAACACTCCATTATAACCAAGTCCCTCAGCACGGAAATGAAAATGTGGAGGAAGAGGTCGAAATCCGGCCGGCTGGTGACCTGGGCCGCCAGCGTGCTGACGGAAGCGTCGTCCCCCTCCACCATGTGCTCGAAGAGGCTGAAAGCGAGCTTCTGGTATTGCTCGAAGGTCTGGATCGGCATCCGGAGGGCGTTCCCGACGCTCCCCTGGCTCAGGCGGGCGGCCACCAGGGCGTGCTCGGGCGCCACGTCGTGACGGACCCGCAGGTAGTGTTCGATCTCCCGGGAGGGGATGGGCAGGAACTTGAGCACCTGCCCCCGCGACTGGATGGTGGGGAGCAGGGCGTAGATGTTGGTGGTGATCAGGACGAGGACGCTCTTCTCGGGGGGCTCCTCCAGGGTTTTCAACAGGCAGTTGGCGGCCTCCTCGGTCATCCGGTCGGCGTCGTCGAGGATGAAGACCCGCATGGGCCCTTCGAAGGGCTGGAAGTAGATGTCCTGGATGATATGACGGATCTGGTCGATCTTGAAGGCCTTGGTCTCGGGTGTGATCACCTGCACGTCCGGGTGGGCTCCCGACTCGATTTTCCGGCAGGGGGCGCAGACGCCGCAACTGTTGAGCCCCTCCTGGCCTCCGCGGCAGTGGATGGCCTTCGCGAGGGCCAGCGCCAGCTTCTTCTTCCCGATCCCCTCGGGGCCGGAGAAGATGAAGGCGTGGGCCAGCGCCTGCCGCCGGAGCGAGTGGTCGAGGAAGAGCCGGACCGCCTTGTTCCCGATGAAGTCCTTCACGGGCACCCCCCCGGCGCCCCGAGAAGGGACGCGAGCCGCCCGGCGGCGGCCCGGAAGACCTGTTCGGGGGGCAGGGCGCCGTCCACCGTGAAGAAGCGCTCCGGTTCGCGCGCCGCGATGTCCAGGTAGCCGGCCCGCACCCGCCGGTGGAAGGCCAGGCTCTCCGCCTCGAACCGGCTCTCCTTCTCCCCCCCCTCCACGGTCCGGTTCCGCCGGATCGCGCGCGGCAGCGAAATGGCGGGGTCCACGTCCACCAGGATGGTCAGGTCGGGGACGGGGAGGCGCAGGGCCCGGGCCAGCTCCCGGATCATGCCGAGGTCCAGCCCCCGCGCGTGGCCCTGGTAGGCGACGGTGGCGTCGTGGTAACGGTCGCAGATGGCCCAGGCGCCGCTCTCGACCGCGGGGAGCACCTTCTCCGTCACGTCCTGGAAACGATCGGCCAGGTAGAGGAGCAACTCGGCCTCGGGGGCCCGCCGGGGGCCCTCGGGGTCCAGGAGGATGCGGCGGAGCTCGGCCCCGAACGGGGTCCCGCCCGGCTCCCGGGTGACGACGCAGGGGATTCCCCGGTCTTCGGCCCAGCCGAGGAGGTTCCGGAGCAGCGTGGACTTGCCGCCGCCCTCGACCCCTTCCAGCGTGACGAACCGGCCCCGGGGGGTCATGCCCGCCCCCGGGTGTCGGCCCCGATCCGGCCGGCCCCGCCCCGGGCGGAGGGCCGTCCGCCGGATGGCTGCGCAGACCGCGGGAGCGCCGGCACCCTGCCGGCAATTCCTTTCGGATCAGCCGGAGAATGCCGGCCGGATGCCGGTGTTCCTTCAGTATTTCGCAACGGGCTCATGCCTGATTTCGCGGTGGTCACGTCCGTTCCTCGAGCCGCATTCCGCCATCGGCCGGGTGAGAGTGTCCCGGGGCGGGCTTTCGAACCCGGCCATTGTGCGGCATCCACGGGGTTTTTTCAACCGTTTTCCGCCGGCGGCCGCCGTCGCCGTCCCGAAAACACCGCCCGGGGTGGTATAATCACCCGGATCGCCGACGGGACACCGGGGTCACCGGGAGCCCGCCGGCGAGATCCCGACCGGTCGCGAGGTGCCCGTTGGCCCACCCCATCGTCCGCCGCATCCTGAAGGAACTGCTCGACCAGGGCATCATCTTCCTGGGGTGCCTCCTGGTGGCGCTGGGCCTCGACCTCTTCCTCATCCCCAACCGGATCACCGCCGGCGGGGTCAGCGGCATCGCCACGATCCTCTACCACACCGCCCACCTCCCCGTCGGCCTCACCATGCTGGCTCTCAACGCCCTCCTCTTCGTCTCCGCCTGGAGGGTCCTCGGCCGGGAGTTCGGCTTCCGTTCCATCCTGGCCACCTTGGAACTGGCCCTCCTCATCGACGCCGTCGCGTGGCTGGTCCCGGTCGTGGGCCTCGACCCCGCCTGGGTCCGCGCCGGCGTCACGAAGAACCTCCTCCTGGCCACCATCTACGGCGGGATCGTCTGCGGGGTGGGGGGGGCCCTGGTCTACATGCGCAACGCCTCCACCGGGGGGACCGACATCCTGGCCCGCATCGTGAACAAGTTCACGGCGATCCCCATGGGGAAGAGCCTCCTGATGGTGGACACCCTGGTGACCGTCGGGGCGGGTTTCGTCTTCGGGGCCGAGGCGGCCATGTTCGCCATCATCGCCATCTACGTCAGCTCCCGCTCCGTGGACATGCTGCTGCAGGGCCTCCAGCAGGGGCGCCAGTTCCTCGTCATCTCCGAGAAGACCCGGGAGATCGCGGAGGGGGTCCTGGGCGAGATGGGCCGGGGCGCCACCTTCGTCCACGGGATCGGGGCCTTCACGGGGGAGCCGCGTTCCATGCTGATGGTGGTGATCCGCCGCAAGGAGTTCCTCAAGCTCAAGGAGTTGATTCGCCGGCACGACCCGAACGCCTTCGTGATGGTGACGGAGGTCAGCGAGATCCTGGGGGAGGGCTTCGGGAGGTTGATGTGAAGACGGCGGCCTCCGGGAGGCCTCCCGGCATTCAGCGTTTCGGTCAAACCTTGGCGGCGATTCCGCGTATGAATAGATCGCGACATCGAAGGAACCATTTCGGAAGCGCATGAGAGTTGCCCGACACATTTCGACACCCTTTCTCCGGCACCTGGCCATCTGGGTCACGGTCCTCTCCCTCTTGCCCGGGAACCTCCCGGTCCGGGGAGAAGACCCCCCGCCCCGGCCCGCTGGGGGAGAGACCGCGCGGGTCGAGCGTCGCACCCTGAACCGGAAGATCTACCTTTCCGGCGAGATCCAGGCCGTCCGGGCCGCCACGGTGCACGCACCCGCGACCCGGGCGTGGGGGCTCCTGCTCTCCTGGATCGCAGCGGACGGGACCCGGGTCGAGGCGGGGGACGTGGTGGCGCGCTTCGACGCCTCACGCCTCCAGCTCGACCGGCTGGACCTCGAGAAAGCCCGGGAGGAGGCCCGGGTCCGCATCGCCCAGAAGGAGGCGGACCTCGAGTCCCGGCGGCAGGACCTGCTCCTGCGCCAGGCGGCGGCCCGCAAGACCCAGGAGATCGCCCGGCTCTACGCGGACATCGACCGGGCCCTTCTCCCCCGCTCGGAAGCGGAGCGCTATGCCCACGACCTGGAGAATGCCCGACTGGAAATGCACAAGGTCGAGGAATCCTTGGCGGGGCTGGAGCGGACCGCCCGCGACGAACTCGAGGTGACCCGCCTCGCCTTCGAGGAAGCCGACCTCTCCCTGAAGCAGATCCTGAGCGAGATCGAGAGCATGACCCTGCGCGCCCCCGCCTCGGGCCAGGTGATGGTCCGGCGGAACCACGACAGCGGGCGGCCCTACCAGGTCGGCGACAAGCTGTTCAACGGGCGGCCCGTGCTGAGCCTGCCGGACCTGGGGGCCCTGCGGGTCGAGGCCGAGGTGCACGATCCGGACATTTTAGACCTTCGCCCGGGGCTCCCGGCCCGGGTCACCCTGGACGCCGCCCCCGACCGGGAGTTCGACGGACGGATCGGCTTCATCGCCGAGGCGTCCCGAACCCCCGAGACCGGGTCGCTGCTCAAGCAGTTCCGGGTGAACGTCGATCTCCCCGTCGTCAACGACGCCCGGATGAAGCCCGGGATGACCGCCCGTGTGGAGGTGGCGGCGAGTCGCACGGCCCTTGCCGTCCCCCGCGCCGCCGTCCGGGTCAGCGCCGCCGGGGCGACCGTCGTGGTCAACGGGGACGGGAAGGAAATCCCGGTGAAGGTGATCGAGGCGGACGAGCGCTTCGCCGCCGTCGAGGGGGACCTCCGCGAAGGGGGCGCCGTCCGGCTGAGCGCCGGGCCGTCCGCGGCCGGCGGTCCCGCCGCGGTGGAGTGGGTGGACGTGAAACGGCAGGACATCCGGTTCACCGTGAGCGGGAGCGGCGCCATCCAGGCGGAAAAGTCCGCCAACGTCGGCCCGCCCCCGCTGCCCCAGGTCTGGGAGTACAAGATCGTCCGCATGGCCGAGGAGGGAAGCCCCGTGAAACCGGGGGATTTCCTTCTCCAGTTCGACCCCTCCGAGATCCTCCGCCGGCTGCAGGACGAGCAGGCCGACCTCGAGAAGGCCTCCCGGGAAATCCAGCGGGTCCGGGCCGCCGGTGAACTGAAGATGGGGGACCTCGAAATGGAGTTGGAGGACGCGAAGGCCCAGAAGGAGCGGACCGCCGGAAAGCTGAAGGACGTCTCCCTGTTCGAGTCGGCCATCAAGGTCAAGGAGGCGGAATTCGAGGCCGCTTACGCCGCCCGGCGCGTCCGCCTCCTCGAGGACAAGCTGGCCTTCTCCCGCAAGAGCGCGGCTTTCGAGCAGCAGCTGCTCCGCGACGCGGAGACATTCCACCGTGAGCGGGTCCGCAGCTACCAGGCGGCGCTCCAGGCGCTGACGGTCACCACCCCGGTGAGCGGCGTGGTCCTCTACGCCACGGGATGGCGGGGCGAAAAGAAAAAGATCGGGGACACGGCCTGGATGATGGAGAACATCGTGTTCATCCCCGACCTGGCCACCCTGATGGTGAAGGGGGAGATCGCCGAGGCCGATTCGGGCAAGGTGCACCCCGGCCAGGCCGTCACCGTGAATTTCGACGCCATCCCGGAGCGGGTGTTCCCGGGCCGGATCACCCGGGTGGCGGACACCTTCAGCCAGCCCACCGCCGAGCTGCCCGTGAAGGTCCTGGAGGTCAGCGTCCGGCTGGACACCGTGGACCCCCTGCGGATGCGGCCCGGGATGGTGGCCCGCCTGGAGATCGTCCACGACCTCTTCCGCAACGTGCTGGCGGTCCCCCTGGGCTCCATTCAGGAGGACGCCGGGCACTCCTACCTGTGGGTGCAGCAGAATGGAAAGCCCGTCCGCCGCGAGGTGCGGGTCGGGCGCAACAACGGGGTCATTGCCATCGTCACCGAGGGGCTCCGGGACGGCGACCGTGTCGCCGACCGCCCCGTCCGGCCGTGAGGCCCCGCCCATGAGACGAGGGGCCCTGATCCTGGTTTTGGCGGCCGTGCTGGCCACGGCGGGGTTCCTGTACGGGAAAATGGCCTGGGAGCGGGTCCTGGCCTACTTCCAAACCGGGGAGGAGGACCCCGTGCCGACCCTGCGCGTTCGGAAGCAGGATTACGTGGTGTCCGTCACGGCCTCCGGCGAGATGACCGGCCTCGACACCCGGACGGTGGCGGCCCCCATGGTCCAGTGGGAAGGCTCGATGAAAGTCGCCGCCGTGGCGGAGGAAGGGGCCATCGTGCAGCCCGGGGACGTCCTCGTGAAAATCGACAGCACCGCCGCCGCCCAGTCGCTGGTCCAGAAACGGAACACGGTCAGCAGCTTCGAGACCCAGATCGCCCGAAGCTCCAAGGACGCCGAGACCGAGGCCCGCGTCATGGAGTACGACCGGCGGCTGGCGGAAGCGGGGGTCAGCTACGCCGACTCCCACGTCCGCCGGGACCCCGACATCTTCTCGAAATGGGAAATCCAGGAATCGATCCTCAGCGCGGCCCTGGCCCGTTACCGGAAGGAGAACCAGGAGCGGAAGGGAGGCATCCGGGAGGAACTTTCCCGCGCCGACCGGGGCATCCTGGAGATCCAGCGGAACAAGGCCCGGGCCAGGGTCACGACCGTGGAGGAGGCCCTCTCCTCCATGGTGGTGAAGGCGCCCATCGAGGGCGTCATCTTTCACCTCGCGGGGTGGATGTCGAAACTGAGGGCGGGCGCCGAGGTCTGGCCCGGTCAGCCTCTGGTGGAAATCGCGAGCCTGCGGCACTTCCAGGGCAAGCTCAACGTGCTCGAGACCGACATCACCGGGATCGGCGAGGGGACCCTCGTCCGGGCCACGCTGGACGCCCTCCCCGACGTCGTCCTCGCCGGACGGGTGACGCGCATCGGGAAGGTGGCCGAGCCCCTCACCGAGGACGACCCGCGCAAGTTCTTCACCTGCAACGTGACGTGGGACATCGACCCCGGCCTGCTCGCCCGCCTCAAACCCGGCCTCCGCCTCCGCGCGGAGGTCGAGGTGGCCGTCCGCCGGGGGGCCGTGGTCCTGCCGCGCTGCGCGGTCGTCAAGAAGGACTCGGCCTTCACGGTCTTCGTGAAGGGCGGCCCGAAAGGGTACACCGAGCGGACCGTCACCCTCCGGGACGGCGACCACGGCTTCTTCGTCGTGGAGGGCCTCCGCGAGGGCGAGGAGGTCTGCCTGCGCCACCCCTTCGAGAAGCAGAAACTGCGCCTGCCGAACTTCAACGCGCCGTCGACGACCACTTCCCGGCGCGTGACCATCCGGATCGGGTGAGGGGGAAGCATGTGGCTGGGTGAAGCGTTCCGGGTCGCCGCGGACAACCTGCTCCGGCACCGCCTCCGGACGGCGCTGACCATGCTGGGTATCGTCTTCGGGGTGGCCGCGGTCCTGGCCATGGTCTCCATCGGCGCCGGCGCCGAGTCGGAAGCCCTGTCGGTGATCCGCAACATGGGCCTCCGGAACGTCATCGTCAAGGCGAAAGACTTTGAGCCGAAGGAGATGGCCGCCATCCGGCAGGACTCCCCCGGCCTGACCCTCCGGGACGCGGAAGCCCTCCGCAAGGCCCTGGCGCCGGGGACCCTTCTCGCCGGGAAGAAACAGCTGAAGACCTTCCAGGTGTTTTCCCGCGTGGGGCGGACCGACTCCCGGGTGGTGGGCGTCCAGGCGCTCTACCCCGGAGCCGTGGGGCTGTCGGTCTCCCAGGGGGCGTTCTTCCTCCCCTTCGACGACGACAAGGCCCGGCCGGTGTGCGTCCTGGGGACTACCGCCCGCCGCAAGCTCTTCGGGATCAACGACCCCCTCGGCGAGGCCGTCAAGATCAACCACGAGTGGTTCACCGTGATCGGGACGCTGGAGGACCGGTTCATCGGGAAGGACGAGTTCGAGGGGGTGAAGATCGACAACGCCAACGACGACGTCTACATCCCACTGGGGAGCCTGAAGCGGCGTTTCGGGCAGGACCCCGTCCAGAACGAGCTGGACGAGATCGTGATCCAGGTCCCCGAAAGCGTCGACCTCAGGGACCAGGCGGCGGTGGTCTCGTCCCTGGTGGCCAGCATGCACCGGCAGGTGGACGACTTCCGCCTCGTGGTCCCCGAGAAGCTCCTCCAGCAGAAACAGAAGACCCAGCGGATCTTCGACATCGTCATGGGGGCCATCGCCTCCATCTCCCTGCTCGTGGGCGGGATCGGCATCATGAACATCATGCTGGCGTCGGTGCTGGAGCGCACCAACGAGATCGGCCTGCGACGGGCCCTGGGCGCCCGCCGGCGGGACATCAGCCGCCAGTTCCTCCTGGAGTCCGTCACCATCACCGTGCTGGGCTCCGCCGCCGGCATCGCCCTGGGCTACGGCATCTCCCGGGCCGTGGCCGGCTACTCGGGCTGGACCACCGTCATCACCCCGTGGTCGGTCCTCCTGAGCGTGGGGGTCTCCTCGGCCGTCGGCCTGGTCTTCGGCCTCTACCCGGCCCGGCAGGCCGCATCCATCTCCCCCATCGAGGCCCTGCGGCGGGACTGATCTTCGAAACCCGAGATGTGAAAAGAAGGAAAACCATGACCACTCAGCCCTCATCCCCCGCCGGTTCTGTTCCGCCCCGCCCCTCCCCCGCCCGGGGAGGGCCCCGGGCCATCCTCGCGACCCTGCTCCTGGCGGCCTCCCTGACCGCGTTCTCCCTCGCCGGGGAAGCGGAAGACCGGCTCTGGGCCCGGGTCGTCCCGGGGAGCGCGATCTCGTCGGGCGCGCCCGCCCTGCCCGGCGTGGAGATCGTCCTGCCCCTGAAGGCGGGGTATCTCGCCCGGGTGACGGCCGCCGCGTTGCCGTCCCTGGCCGGGGCCGGCTTCACGGCGGAGGTCCTGGAGCGCGACCGGGCCGGCAGCCGCCCCGTCCTGGTCTACCGCGACCGGCCGGGGCCCCGGGCCCTCCCTCGCCTGGGGGACCTTCACCCGCTGGAGGAGGGGACGTTCTTCCTGCTGGCCCCGGCGGGGGTCTCCATCCGGGAGGCACTTCCCCCGCAGGACCGGTTCGCCCCGCTCAGGGCGCTTTCCGGGGCGGAGCACGACGCGCCGGTGGAAAACGCCCCGGCGGGAGACCCGCTCCACCCCCTGGTGGCCCCCATGGTGAGCCGGGTGGCCACCGCCGACCTCGTGGCCTGGGTGCAGGCGCTCCAGGATTTCGGGACCCGGGAGTGCATCACCCCCCAGTGCGAACTGGCGGCCGTCTACCTCCTGGGCGAACTCGGCCGCTTCAACCTCATGTCGCACCTCGAGGCGTTCACCATCGAGGACAACGGGGCCTACCCCGTCCACAACGTCATCGGGGTGGTCCCCGGCGTGGTGAGCCCCTCCCGCCAGGTGGTGATCTGCGGCCACTTCGACGACTACACCGGCGGACCGGTCGCCCCCGGGGCCGACGACAACGCCAGCGGGACGGCGGGCGTCCTGGAGATGGCGAAGATCTTCTCGGACTACGATTTCGAGTGCACCCTCGTCTTCGCCTGCTTCACGGGGGAGGAGTACGGCCTCCTCGGCAGCGAGGACTACGCCGCGAAAGCCCGCAGCGCCAACCAGGACATCAAGGCCGTGCTGAACATGGACATGATCGCCTACAACTCGGGCCCCCCGAACTACGTGGACTTCTACGTCAACACCGCCTCCTCGTGGATCGGGCAGCGAATGCTGGAGATCGGCCCCCTGTTCAACAGCCCGGACGTGGTGACCTTCAGCAACTTCAACCGCCCCACCATGCGCGGCAGCGACCATGCCTCCTTCTGGGACCAGGGTTACCCCGCCGTCTGCGTCATCGAGGACCTCCACGACTTTCACCCCGACTACCACACGGTGGGGGACACCCTCGACAAGCTGAACCTGCCCTACTTCACCGGCATCGTAAAGACGGTGACGGCCATGGCCGCCGACACGGCCCGGCCCGTGGGGCTCAACGGCGACCTGGACGCGAGCGGGGCCGTCACCGACGCCGACGCCGCGGACGGGGCGTCCGCCCTGGCGGGCAACCGGACGGTGGGCCCCCGGGACGACGTGAAGCGCGACGGCGCCGTGAACATCCTGGACCTGATGCGCATCCGGCGCCTGGCGACCCCCTGAGCCGGGCCCCGTTGAACCGCTGCCGGCGACCCCGCCCCGCCGCCCGTTCCCGTGTCTGACGTCGTCGCACCGGCCGCCCGGGCGCCGGCCCGGACGAACCCGAAGGACCGGAGAGAGCCATGCCCATTCTCGATTGCATCACCCAGCTCGTGGGAAACACGCCCCTCCTGCGGCTGAACCGCCTGGCCGAGGGTCTCGGCGCCGAGGTCCTGGTGAAACTGGAGTGCTTCAACCCCCTCTCCAGCGTCAAGGACCGCATCGGCCTGGCCATGATCGACGCCGCGGAGCGGGAGGGGCGGCTTCGCCCGGGGGCCGTCCTGGTGGAGCCCACCAGCGGGAACACCGGGATCGCCCTGGCGTTCGTGGCCGCCTGCCGGGGGTACCGCCTCGTCCTCACCATGCCGGACACCATGAGCGTGGAGCGTCGGCGCCTCCTCAAGGCCCTGGGCGCCGAACTGGTGCTGACGGAAGGGGCCCGCGGCATGCGCGGCGCCGTGGAGAAGGCGGAGGAACTGGCCCGTGAGATCCCCGGCGCCTTCATCCCCCAGCAGTTCAACAACCCGGCCAACCCGGAGGTCCACCGGCGCACGACCGCCGAGGAGATCTGGAAGGACACGGACGGGAGGGTGGACATCCTGGTGGCGGGTGTCGGGACCGGCGGCTCCCTCACCGGGATCGGCTCGGTCCTCAAGGCGCGGCGCCCGGGCTTCCGGGTCGTGGCGGTGGAGCCCGCCGACTCGCCGGTCCTCTCCGGCGGCCCGCCGGGCCCCCACAAGATCCAGGGGATCGGTGCCGGTTTCGTCCCGGCCGTGCTGGACACCGGGCTCATCGACGAGATCCTCCGGGCCCGGCACGAGGACGCCGGGGCCGTCGCCCGCCGCCTGGCCCGGGAAGAAGGCCTCCTGGTCGGGATTTCCGCCGGGGCCAACGTCTGGGCCGCCCTGGAAGTGGCCAGCCGCCCCGAAAACCGGGGCAAGCGGATCGTCACCCTCGCCTGCGACACCGGGGAACGCTACCTGAGCACCTGGCTGTTCGAGGACTGAGGCGCTCCCCCCCGACGCGAAGGGTTCCGTCCATCCCCCCCCGCCGCAGCTGTTCCCGGCCCGGGTAAACCGGATAAGCACCACGGATGAACACGGATGGACACGGATGGACGGGAGAATGAAACACGGAATACACGGAAATTGAACCACGGACCACACGAACGAAGAATTCAGATTTCTTTGCGATCTTCGCGCCTTGGCGAGATCAAAATCCGGATCGGCTCTCGCCAAGGCGCCAAGATCGCAAAGGAGGACGGCATGGGTTGCCAATCATGATGCGGTCGCAAAACGTACCATCACCCTCCGGGTGATGGCTCAAACAAAGGCCTTACAAGTACTTTCCCGCTCGTTTTCCGACTTTTTGCGAGGGCATCAATCATGCTCCCGACCGACAGTTCGAGAGATCGACAACGATTCTCCTCCCCCGCGCGCCGTCGGCCGGGAGGGTGCTCCGGAGCACGGTTTACCCCCGGCGGCGCGCGGGGGAAATGAAAAATAACCTCATGTTGTCCAATCGCGGCCGCTAAAGCGCCTGACCCCCCTAACAGACTTTTTTGTTTTCCGTGATGAAACACATAGGGAATTTCGCTTTTTTGTGAGATACTTGAAAAATCCGAGTTCGCTCGGACTGCCAGATTCGAACAATAGCCAGGGGGTAATTCATGAAACGTACCAGCTTGATTTTCCTGCTCTTACCTGTCGTCTTCGCGTTCGCCTCCGGATCGGACGAAGACAAGAACGACCGCTTCATCGCCGCGCTCGGGGCGGACGCCTACCAGTTCTCGCCGGCGCATCCCGGCGACCTGGGGTCCGTCCGGCTCTTCGCCATCTTCAACCACCCCGACGCCGCCCGCGACGGCGTGTGGGGCCGAGTCTTCTGGCAGCTGGAGATCCGCCCGGAAGGGGAAGCCCGCGAGGCCACCCTCGTGGTCGATGGCGCCTGTGACCTGGACGGCATGGGCATGGCCCTGGCGGAACATCGCTGGGACGGCTGCGACCAGGCCGGCAAGCGGGTCGGCCCCGGCCGGTACGTCTACACCTTCCGCGCCCGGTTCGTCCCGAGCCGGGACGCCGCCGTCAACACCACCCGCTTCTACGAGGAACTGGACACCCTGCCCTCCATGGAGGAGGCGGAGGCCTACGAGGAAACCGTGATCGTCAACGACGACCTCACGCCGGAACAGGCCCGGTCCTTCCGCGTGTCCCGCCAGTTCGCCGCCTGCCAGGTCCAGCAGAACACCCCCCTGGAATCGGGCTTCGGCTACAACTTCTACTACGGCGGCAACCACAACCACTCGAACTACTCCGACGGCGGCCAGGCCGTGGGGACCTGCTCCTCCGGCCACGAGGGACAGGGCTCCGGCCCCGCCGACGTCTACGCGTACGCCCGCAACACCGGCGGTCTCGACTTCCTCGCCATCACCGACCACAACCACCTCTTCGACGACGCCATCAACTACATGAACCCGCCCATCACCGGCGACAAGGTCCGGGCGAACTACGCCGCCGGCTTCGCCGCCGCCCAGGCGGCCACCGTGGACGGCTCCTTCGTGGCCCTCTGGGGGCAGGAGTTCGGGGTCACCACCAACTCCGACCAGGGGCACGTGATCATTCTGGAGAGCCCCACCCTCTTCGGCTGGGAACCCTGCGCCAGCAGCTACTACGGGCCCACCCCCGAGTGCACCATGCCCAACTGCTATTTCGACGTCTACGTCCCGAAGCGCTACGCCTATCTCACCCTCTATCAACGGTCGGTGGAGAACCCCTCCCCGGTCGGGGCCCTGGGCCTCCTGGCCCACCCGGGCTCCAGCGAGTTTGACAACTACGCCTACAACGCCAACGCCGACGCCGCCATGCAGGGCATTTCCGTGCGCAGCGGCCTCGCCTTCTCCACCGCCACCGTCTGCAGCGATTCCAACGTGGCCTCCAGCAACTACTTCAGCCGCTTCACCAAGGCGCTCAACATCGGCTTCCACGTCGGCCCCACCGCCGAGCAGGACGCCCACTGCATGAACCTGGGGGTCGCCGTCCCCACCCGGACGGTCTACCTGATCCCCAACAGCCTCTCCCCGGCCCTCACCCGGGCCAACATCATGACCGCCCACAAGACGCGGCACTTCTTCGCCACCGAGGATTCCAACCTTCAACTGGTCTTCCGCACCGGTGACAGCAGCCACATCATGGGCGACATCTTCACGAACCCCGGTTCGCTCACGCTTCACGCGGCGGTTTACGACCCCGACGGCGAGAGCGTGTCCACCGTCGAGTTCTGGCGCGGCCAGGTCGGCGCGGGCCAGCTCACCACCGCCTACCGGACCGTCTCCGGCCAGTCCACCTTCGAGATTACCGAGGACCTCAGCTCCGGGACCTACTACTACTTCGTCCACGTGGTGCAGGCCGACGGCCACGACGCCTGGTCCGCCCCGATGTGGGTGACCTACACCGCCCCGCTGGACGCCACGATCTACGACTTCAACGCCGACGGCACCTCGGACATTCTCTGGCGCAACGACACCTCCGGCATGATGTCGGTCTGGTACGCCAACGGCACCGGCATCATCGGGGGCGGCTTCGTCAGCGGCATCGGCGACCTCGTCTGGCAGGTGGCCGGCGTGGGCGACTTCAACGCGGACCGGGTCACCGACATCCTGTGGCGCCGGACGGACGACGGCACCATGTCCGTCTGGATGGTGAAGGGTGACGGGACCGGCATTTCCGGCGACATGTCCCCTGGCGCGGTGGATCCGTCCTGGCAGATCGTGGGCGTGGGCGACGCCGACGGCGACCGAAAGGCCGACATCTTCTGGCGCAACGACGCCAGCGGCATCATGTCCGTCTGGTTCATGAACGAGACGGGGATCAAGGGGTCCGGCTTCATCGGCGGCATCGGCGACACCGACTGGCGCGTCCTGGGCGTGGCCGACTTCGACGGCGACCGCAAGTGCGACATCTTCTGGCGCAACCAGGTCAGCGGGGCCATGTCCGTCTGGTTCGTCGACGAGAACGGCTACGCCGGCAACATGTCGCCGGGCGCGGTGGACCCGTCCTGGCAGGTCGCGGGCCTCGGCGACGCCGATGGCGACCTCCGGGCCGACCTCTTCTGGCGCCACAACGCCAGCGGGACCATGTCCGTGTGGTTCATCGACGAGAGCGGTTACAAGGGCAACGCCTTCATCGGCGGCATCGACGACCTCACCTGGCTGGTGGCCGGCATCGGCGACTTCGACGGCGACCACAAGAGTGACATCTTCTGGCGGAACGCCGTCAGCGGCGACATGTCCATCTGGTTCGTCGACGGGAACGGTTACGTCAATGCCATCTCCCCTGGTTCCGTGGGCCTCGACTGGGAAACCCAGAACCACCTGAACCTGGGTCACTGACCCGTCGCCCGGCGCCGCCCCGCACGGCGCCGGGCCCTCTCCCCCCGGCGGGGCCCGACCGCCGGTCACGGCAGCGAATGACCAGACCGGACACGACTTCCGAAGTCCCCCGCTTCAATACCGGGACCCGGTGCGAGATCCACCGGGTGTCGTCCCTGTCGCCCCGCCAGGCCTTCGAGGCCGTGTTCGACGCCTTGCGGCACGGGTACGACGCCGCGTCGCCCGGCCACTACCTCCTGGCCCACGTGGACCTGGACGCCCTGTCCCTCCGGATGATGGTCATCGCCCCGCAACCGGGCCAGGGCAGCGACCTGGTCATCGGCCGCCACACCCGCTGCGACCTGGTGGTGGAACACGCGGACAGCGTGAGCCTCCGCCACCTCCTGCTGCGCCTGGAGCCCGGCGAGCCGGGGGCGGCCCCCCGCTTCACCCTCCTGGACCTGGCGACGGCCAACGGTTTTCTCGACGAGACGGGGTCCACCCGTCACGGGCTCGAGGGGATCGGGGACTGCATCTTCCGGGTCGAGAACCACCAGTTCTTTCTCCTCCACCGGCGGTCCCGCCCGTGGCCCGACATCGCGGCCCGGGCATGGGAGGGCCTGCCGGAGCGGAACCTGTCCGAAGGCCCCGCCCCCCGCCCCGACGACGCCGGCCGGCCCCCCGCGGAACCCGTCCCGATCCCGGGCCGGGAATCGCCGGAGGGGGCCGCCCGCCGGAAGGACATCACCATGTACACCCTCTCCCCGGTGATCTCCCTCGACTGTTTCAGCGAAGCGGCCGGCCGCGACGCCTTCGACCCGTGGTCCCCCTCCATCAACCTCCTGGTGGAGGACGAGCACCGCTCCCGCGAGATCCGCCTCACCGACGCCGAACTTCGGCGGGGCGTGCTCCTGGGCCGCTACGAGCGGTGCCGGATCGGCGGCGACGAGGAGGAGCTCGACCTCCTGGTCTCCAGGGTCCACCTCCTCCTGTGGAAGCACCGGGGCGCCTACTGGGCCGTGGACACGGCGTCCAGCAACGGGACCCTCTGCGACGGCGCTCCCTTCCACTCCCGTCGCCTGGCGCCCGACGCCGTGCACTTCATCGCGGTGGCCAACCGGCTCCTGCTCACCTGGAACCACCCCGGGACCCCGGGTGAACCGCCCTCCGTTCCCAGCCCCGCCTGACCGCCGACCCGTTCGCCCCCCCGGCCGGCCGGGAAGGGGAAACACCAGGACCCTCTTCAACCGAGCCCGGGGCGACGCCCTGGCGATTCCGTCCCGCCGGCCTTCCAGATCGGAAAACGTGACGAACATCATCGCGGCACGACCCGCCTCCTCGTGTATAATGCGCTGTTTGGCCGACGGCTTCCGTGGCAAGGAGAGACCATGGCCCCCCACAACCGGCAGCGTTACGGAGAGTTCAACGCAGTGGCGGTCTTCCGCCTCGTTCCGCTCCTCGTCCCGGGCCTGATCCTGGCCCTGTCCGCCGGCTGTTCCGCCGGCGCGAAGGGACGACCGGCCGAAGGGAAGCCAGCGGCGCAGACCCTGATCGTGAAGGTGTCCCCGGTGGAAACCCGGGAGTTCCGACGCAACGTGGAGGCCGTGGGCTCCCTTTTCCCCGACGACGAGGTCACCGTCAGCGCCGAAGTGGAAGGTCGGGTGGAGGAGGTCCTGGTGGACGTCGGCGACCCCGTGGCCAAGGGTCAGCCGATGGTCCGGCTCTCCCCGGTGGAGCTGCAGCTGGCCCTCGACCAGCAGCGGGCCGCCCTGAGGCAGGCGCGGGCCCGGCTCGGGGTCCCGCCCGACGGGCCGGACCTGAAGGACGTCCGGGACGCCGCCGAGGTCAAGAAGGCGGCGGCGGACCTGGACGACGCCCGGAAATCGTTCGAGCGGGCGGACACCCTGATGCAGCAGGGCCTGATCCCCCAACAGGCTTATGACCAGGCGGAGGCCCGCCACAAGACGGCGCGCGCCGCGTACGACCTGGCGATCCAGGCCGTGGAGAACCAGCGGGCCCAGGTGACGCAGCTCCTGGCCGCCGTGGCCCTGGCCCAGAAGAAGCTGTCCGACGCGGTGATCCGCGCGCCCTTTGCCGGCCAGATCAGGGAGCGGGCCGTCACCCAGGGACAGTACCTGAAGATCCAGGCCCCGGTGATGGTGGTGGTCAACACGGACCCGCTGAAGGTCCGCCTGAAGATCCCCGAGAAGATGGCGGGGTGGGTCCGGGCCGGCCAGGACCTGACCCTCACCGTGGAAGCCTGGCCGGGGCGGCCCTTCACGGCCCGGACCTCCCGCATCAACCCCTCCGTGGACCCCCAGACCCGCTCCTTCGAGGTGGAGGCGCTCCTGGCAAACCCCGGCGGCCAGCTCAAGCCCGGCTTCTTCGTCAAGGCCAGCCTCCCCTCCGAGCGCCTCGAGAAAGGGCTCTTCATTCCCGCCTCGGCCCTTCGGTACGCCTACGGGATCTACAAGGTCTACACCGTCGAGGGGAACACCCTGAAGGAGCGGGACGTGAAGATCGGGGAAAAGGAGGGCGACCGGGTGGAGATCGTCGAGGGACTCGCCGGGGGACAGACGGTGGCGATCCCCGCCCCGGGGCAGGCCCTCCGGGACCAGGCCGCCGTCAAGGTCGAGCGTTAGAAAAGGCTTCAGGGCCCATTCCCCTGCCGGTTGCGACGCATGTCCTTCCCGGGCCCTTTTTGTGTGGTTCGTGTGGTTCGGGGTTTCATCTCTGTCATGGCCGGAGGGGTGAAGGGAGCGGTTCATGACCCTTGCCGAGGTCTGCGTCAAACGGCCGGTTTTCTCGGTCATGCTGATCGGGTTCCTGGTGGTGCTCGGGGTTTTTTCCTTCCGGGAACTGGGGGTCGATCTTTTCCCAAAGGCGGACCCCGCCACGGTGTCCATCAGCGTGCGGCTGCCGGGGGCCACCCCCGAGGAGGTGGCCACCCAGGTGATCCTCCCCCTGGAGGAGGCCGTGAGCACCATCAGCGGCCTGGACGAGCTGACGTCCACCGCCCAGGAGGGCAGCGCCCGCATCACCTGCCGCTTCGTCCTGGAGCGCGAGATCGAGAGCGCCGCCCAGGACGTCCGGGAGAAGGTGTCCGGCGCCCTCCGCAACCTCCCGCCCAACATCCTGCCGCCCGTCATCCAGAAAGCCGACCCGGACGCGGACCCTGTGCTCTCCCTGGTGGTGGCCAGCACCAAGAGCCTTCGCGAGACGACCGAGATCGCCGAGAAGCGGATCAAGCGCGTCCTGGAAACCGTGGACGGCGTGGGGGAGGTGTCGCTGAACGGGGCCCGCCGGCGGCAGATCCGAATCCTGGTGGACGCCGAGAAGCTCAGCGCGTGCAACCTGACCATCAACGACGTCGAGAACGCCATCCAGGCCGAGAACGTCGAGATCCCCGGCGGGAAGATCCGGCGCGGGGAGGCGGAACTCGGCGTGCGGACCCTGGGCCGCATGGACGCCGTCGGCCAGTTCGAGGACACCATCGTCGCCAATGTCAAGGGCGCCCCCCTCCGTGTCCGCGACCTCGGCCGGGTGGAGGACGGCTTCGCCGAGCCCCGCTCCTGGAACCTGCTGGAGGGGAAGCAGGCGGTCTCCCTGGACGTTCGCCGCCAGTCGGGGACCAACACCGTGGAGATCATCGCCGCGGTGAAAGGGAAGCTGCGGGACATCGAGAAGAACCTCCCGCCGGGCATCTCCCTCCGGGTGATCCGCGACCAGTCCGTCTTCATCGAGGCGTCCATCGCCTCCCTGGAGGAGCACCTCCTCTTCGGGAGCCTCCTGGCCAGCCTGGTGGTGCTGCTCTTCATCCGCAACTTCCGCTCCGTGGTCATCGCCGCCATCGCCATCCCCACCTCCATCATCGCCACCTTCACCCTCCTGAAGGCGATGGACTTCACCCTCAACAACATGACCCTGCTGGCCCTGACGCTCGCCGTCGGGATCGTCATCGACGACGCCATCGTCGTGCTGGAGAACATCGTCCGCTACCTCGAGGAGAAAGGCCTCTCCCCCGTCCGGGCCGCCATCGAGGCCACCCGGGAGATCACCCTGGCGGTGATGGCCACCACCCTCTCCCTGGTCATCATCTTCCTCCCCATCGCCTTCATGAGCGGCTACGCCCGCCGCTACGTCAACCAGTTCGGCTGGACCATGGCCTTTGCCATCCTGGTCTCCATGCTGGTCAGCTTCACCCTGACGCCCATGCTGAGCTCGAAGCTGCTCCGGCGGCTTCGTCGCCCCGACGGCGACCCCCCCGGCGGCGAAGCGCCCGGCGGCGGCCGGCCCGCAGACCCTGTCTCCGACTCCGGGGAGCCTCCGGCGGCGCACCACGGGTCCCGGGACACCGGCATTTTCGGGTGGGTCATCCGGGGCTACGGGCACCTCATCACCTGGTCGCTGAACCACCGGGCGGTGGTCCTCCTGCTGGCGCTGGCCGCCTTCGCTCTGACCTTCCCGCTGAATGCCCTCGTCGGGCGCGACTGGATCCCCCCCGACGACCAGGGCGAGCTGAACCTGATCATGGACCTGCCCGTGGGGGTTTCCCTCGAGGGGACCTCGCGGGTGACGACGGAGATCGCGGACCGGATCGCCGCCCTCGAGGGGGTGAAGTTCGTCAATCCCTACGTCCACGAGGGGGCGGCCAACCACGCCCACGTCTACGTCCGGCTGCTGGAGCTGGAGAAACGGAAGGTCTCCAACCAGGATGTGGCCGAGAAGGTGCGGCGCATCGTCGCGGAGCACCCGAACCTCCGATGCCGGGTCGTGATCCCCTCGGCCCTGGGCGGCGGGGAAACCTCCTTCCCGATCCGGCTCCCCATCCTCGGCCCGGACTTCCCCAGGGTGACCGAACTGGCGAAGGAGGCGGCCCTCCGTCTACGCAAGGTGCCGGGCCTTCGGGACATCGACCCCGGCATGAGCCTCAACAGCCCGGAAATGCACGTGGTCATCGACCGCCGGCGCGCCTCCGACCTCGGCGTGCGGGCCCGGGACGTGGCGCGGGCCGTCCGCCTGATGATCGCCGGGGAAGACCAGATTTCCACCTACAAGGAAGGCGACGAGCAGTTCGACGTGACGCTGCAGCTGCTCCCGGAACAGCAGAAGGACCCGGACATGCTGACGCGCCTGATGATCCCGTCCGACCGGCTGGGACAGGTCCGGCTGGACAACGTGGCGACGGTGCAGCGCGGCCTGGGGCCGGCCCGCATCGAGCGCTACAACCGGCAGTTCCAGGTGTCGGTCAACGGCAGCAACGCCCCCGATTTCCCTCTGGACGCGGCGGCGCGCACCGTCCGGGAGGAAATCGCGAAGATGGGGCTGCCCCCCGGGTACAGTTACCGCTTCACGGGGGCCGTCAAGGTCCTGGACGAGACCACGAAGAACCTCATCCTCGCCCTGCTGCTGGCCTCCATCTTCATGTACATGGTGCTGGCCGCCCAGTTCGAGAGCTTCCTGCACCCCTTCACCATCATGCTCAGCCTGCCCCTCGCCATCCCCTTCGCCCTCCTCTCCCTCTGGGCCACCGACCGGACGCTCAACCTCTGGAGCGCCCTCGGCGTGCTGCTCCTGCTGGGCATCGTGAAGAAGAACGGGATCCTGCAGGTGGACTACACCAACAAGCTCCGGGAGCAGGGGATGCCGCTGCGGGAAGCCATCGTCGAGGCCAACAAGGTCCGGCTGCGCCCCATCCTGATGACCACCTTCGCCATCGTGGCCGGCCTGGTCCCCACCGCCATGGGGATCGGCGCCGGCTCGGCCCAGCGGTCCGCCATCGCCGTGACCATCATCGGCGGGCAGATGCTCTGCCTCCTCCCCACGCTGGTGGTCACCCCCGTGGCCTACTCCCTCTTCGCCGAGGCCGGCCGCGTCAAGCGCATCTTCCGCCGGCGAAAACCATAGGCGGCGCGTACGGTACGCGCCTTCTGCCGGAAGGCGCCCGGACGTCTTGCACCCCCTGACCCCGTTGACTCATGCGCCGCCCGGCAGGCGGCGCGCACGGTACGCGCCTTCTGCCGGAAGGCGCCCGGACGTTTCGCACCCCCTGACCCCGTTGACTCATGCGCCGCCCGGCAGGCGGCGCGTACGGTACGCGCCTTCTGCCGGAAGGCGCCTGGACATCTCGCACCCCCTGAGCCCGTTGACCCGTGCGCCGCCCGGCAGGCGGCGCGTACGGTAGGCGCCTTCTGCCGGAAGGCGCCCGGACGTCTTGCACCCCCTGACCCCTTTGACCCGTGCGCCGCCCGGCAGGCGGCGCGCACGGTACGCGCCTTCTGCCGGAAGGCGCCCGGACGTTTCGCACCCCCTGACCCCGTTGACCCGTGCGCCGCCCGGCAGGCGGCGCGTACGGTACGCGCCTTCTGCCGGAAGGCGCCCGGACGTTTCGCACCCCCTGACCCCGTTGACTCATGCGCCGCCCGGCAGGCGGCGCGTACGGTACGCGCCTTCTGCCGGAAGGCGCCCGGACGTTTCGCACCCCCTGACCCCGTTGACCCGTGCGCCGCCCGGCAGGCGGCGCGTACGGTACGCGCCTTCTGCCGGAAGGCGCCCGGACGTTTCG